>CALWMW010000001.1 GCA_944382085.1 uncultured Lachnospiraceae bacterium
GGAGGTGGCGGAATTGGCAGACGCGCAGGCTTCAGGTGCCTGTGGTAGCAATATCGTGTGGGTTCAAGTCCCATCCGCCGCATAGAGCTTTCTGAGTCATCAGAAAGCTCTTTTTGTTTCACAGAAAAGTTTTTGACCTCAGGATTATAATTAGAAGAGAATCAGGAAACCATACGGGAGAGGGTATGGGAGGAAAAAGACGCAGGAGGGTTTGAAAAATGCCAAGAAACAGGAATGACCGGCCGGATCCGAGAATGGGCGGTAGACGGGACTACGGGGACGGCCGCAGAAGAAAAAAGAATGGGACGAATATGAAGCTGATTTTCGGAATCAGTCTATGCGTTGTCCTGGGGATCGTGGTGATCAGCGGCGCGGTGATCTACAAGCTGGGACACGACATGTACAGCAGCGTCAACTACGTGGCGGACGAGGACGTCAAGACGGTGGAGACCCTTCCGGAGATCGCCATGGAGGAGACCCTGAGCACGGAGGAGCGCGTCGGCGAAGTGGTGAGCGACGAGGAGCTGAGCAGCATTCACGACGCCATGAGCAGCCTTGACAGCGTGGAGACAGTGTCGGACGACGACATTTACAACGTTCTTCTGGTGGGAGTGGACCGCCGGGACGATTCCTGGAACGGCAACTCAGACAGTATGATTCTTGTTTCGATTAATAAAGAAAAGAATAAAGTATCCATGGTATCCCTGATGCGCGACACGTACGTGGATATCGAGGGCGTCGGATACGCGAAGCTGAACGCGGCCTACGCCTATGGCGCCGGCCCGCTGCTGTGCAGCACCGTGACGGATACCTTTAAGATTCAGGTGGACCGGTACGCGGCGGTGGATTTCTTTGACATGATTGACATTATCGATATCATCGGAGGCGTGACTCTGGATATCAGCGCGGCGGAAGCGGAAGTGGCCAACGGCTACATCATTGATATGTGCAACCTCATGGGGATCGATCCTTCGGGTCATATGATTCCTTCGGAGGGAGGCACCATCTACTGCGACGGTCTTCAGGCGGTAGGTTTTTCCAGAATCCGCTACGTGGGGAATTCTGATTTTGAGCGTACCGAGCGTCAGAGATACGTGATTACGCAGCTGATCGCGGAAGCGAAGCAGATGAGCGTGGCGCAGATGACGGAGAAGATGCAGGCGATTCTGGGCTATGTCACCATGAACATCCCGGAGACGGATATCTGGAGCATGATTACCGAGATTCCGGAGATCCTGGACTATGAGTTCGAGACCAGCCGCGTGCCCTATGACGATCTTTACAGCGTCATCTATGTGGACAAACAGGATATGCTGGTTCCCGACTGGGAGCCGACCCTTGAGCGGCTGCAGGAGACGATCTACGGCTGATCCGAAAAAAAGGCAGAGAAAAGCGGAAGAGAAGAGATTGTGTAAAAAGCACAAAATCTTCTCTTCTTTTTTTGCTATTTTGAATTTGAGAAAGCCCTTGACAGAACTATAGTCAAATTATATAATCAAGTCACAAAGGTACACGTGAACGCAAAGGCAATTTGCATAACTCACAGGCATTTTGAAAAAAGACAACGACCCAGAAACTCGGACATCCGTTGAGCAAGCAAAGCTGCCTTTGTTGTTTACTCAAAAATGTACACGTGTACGCAACTGGAAAAGACAACAAAAAGAATTGGAGGTAGCGAAATGAAAAAGAAAACAATGAGTCTGCTCCTGGCTGCTTCGATGGCAGCCGCGTCTCTGGCCGGCGGCACCGTTCTGGCGGAGGAATCCTCAGAACCCATCAACCTTACCGTATGGGCTCCCTTCACCGGGACAGACGGAGATGTGCTCCGCGAAATCGTGAATACGTACAATGAGACGAACGAAGACAACATTACCGTACAGCTGGATATCATGGACAACGCGACGCTGCAGTCCCGGTTCCCCAGCGCGGTAGCCACAGGGACCGGTCCCTCCTTCGTGCTGGTGGGAATCGAGTATCTGAATCAGTACGCGGAGAACGGGCTGATCGAGGACATCAGCGACTTCTGGGAGACCATGGGCGTCGACGAGAGCAACTTCTATGAGAACGTTCTGGCGAAATCCTATGTGGGAGATACCCTCTACGGCGTTCCCATGCAGTACAATCTTCAGTATCTGTATTACAACAAAGACATCATCGAAGCGGCCGGGCTGGATCCGGAGACGCCTCCCGCCACGCTGGACGAGCTGAAAGAGTACGCCATCGCCTGCACGGACGCTTCCAAGAATCAGTATGGTCTGGGACTTCCTACGGATTCCACCTATTGCGTTGAATATCTCTGGGCGAACGGCGGAGATGTGATCAGCTCCGACGGAACTGAGAACCTGCTCAATTCCCAGGAGAACATTGACACCCTCACCTGGCTGCAGGATCTGGTACTCAACGAAGGCGTATCTCCCCAGGGTTTGACGGCGGTGGACGCGGATACCATGTTCCAGGCGGGACAGCTTGCCATGTATACCAGCGGTCCTTGGAATATCAACGGACTGAACCAGCTGGGCATCAATTACGGAATCACGGCGATTCCCGCAGGAAGCGACGGCGCGTACTCTCCAGAGGGCGGATGCTCCTATATGCTGACCGCGGGAGCGGACGACGCCACCAGAGAAGCCGTTTACAAGTTCATGGCTTACTGGCTGTCTGACGGCACCCTGAAGGAATGGTCCAACCGGAACGGATTCCCGGTATGGTCCTACTCCGTGCTGGAGGATGAAGAGATCCAGGCCAATGAGATCCTTCTTGACGTATCCGAGGCGTCTGAGATCGGTCGCGACTGGCATCTGAATCTTTCCATCGGAAGCAGAATTGACAACGATGTAGTCATCCCCATGATTGAGAAGGTTCTTTCCGGAGAAGATGTGGCTGCCTGCGTACAGGAAGCTTCCGATATCCTGGATAGCGTTATCGCGGAACAGTAACCTGTTTTTCAGAAAGAAAAAACTGACAGAGGCTCAAAAGAAGGGGGCAGGACGTTTGGGTACGCCCTGTCCCCTTGCTCTTGGAGCCGGAGGTATTCAAAAAGGGAGTTTATTTATGAAAAACGAAAGTACAGGCAGAAAGAAAAGCTCTTCCAGATTTCACAATCAGAAGTCTGCGTATCTGTTTATCGCGCCCTCCCTGGCCATCCTGACGGTCTTTGTCTTTGTCCCGCTGTTCGGCGCTTTTGGCATCAGCCTGATGAACATTGATATCTATATGAACGATATCTCCTTTGCCGGGATAAAAAATTATCTCAAGATGTTCGGGGACGCGAGAGTGGGGAACGCCACCTTCCATACGCTGTATTTTGCCCTTCTGGAGGTGCCGCTCCAGGTGCTGGTGGCTCTGGTGCTGGTGATGTTTATGACAAAGAACACCAGGTTTCACAAACTGCTGCGCACGACCTTTTATCTTCCCTACGTCTGCTCCATGACAGCGATCAGTATCATGTGGGCGATGCTTCTGAACGCCAACTATGGAATGGTGCCGTACCTTCTTGGCAAGGTGGGGATCCAGATGCCGAACCTTCTGGCCAGCGTGGACTGGGCTATGCCCACTGTAATTCTGGTAACCGTATGGAAGGGCTTCGGCTATACCCTGACGGTTCTCTCCGCGGCGGCTCTGGGGGTTTCCCATTCCCTCTATGAGGCAGCGGAGCTGGACGGGGCCAACGGCTTCCAGAAATTCCTGTATGTGACCATTCCTGGGATCAAAGATACCATCGGGTTTTGCGTGGTGACCACCCTGATTATGTCCCTGCAGGTATTCGACCAGATCTACGTTATGACCAGCGGCGGCCCTCAGAACAGTACGGAAACGCTGGTGGGCTATATTTACAACCGCGGCTTCCAGACGGCCCCCTACGATCTGGGGTACGCCTCGGCCATCGCGGTGTATCTGTTCCTTATTATCGCGCTCATTACTTTTGTGCTGAGAAAGTATGCGTTTAACCAGGGAGGTGGAGAAGAATGAAAAAGCGCAGGATCCATGTGTTCGGTGTGATCGGGTATCTTGTCCTGATTCTGGTGATGCTGCTTGTGGTGATGCCCCTTCTCTGGATGATCGTGTCCTCTTTTAAATCCGATGCGGAAGCGATTAAGTGGCCGCCTCTTTTCTTCCCCACGCAGTGGCTGACGGTACAGTACGAGTATGTGGTGAAAACCATTCCGGTGCTGCAGATGCTGGGGAATACGGTACTCTTTGCCGCGGGCGTCACGGTGATCAGCCTTTTCTTTGATTCCATGGCCGCCTACGCCTTTGCCAGGATGCGTTTCCGGGGCAGAAAGATATTATTCAGTATCATCCTGCTGACGATGATGATTCCCTTCCAGGTAGTGATGATCCCGCTGTATCTGGAAGAGTTCCATCTGGGCATCTTAAACTCTTATCCCGGCCTGATTCTTCCCAGAGCGGCCAGCGCCTACGGAATTTATATGCTGACCTCGTTCTTCACCGGAGTCCCGAAATCTCTGGATGAAGCGGCCAGAATCGACGGCATGGGAGAGTGGAAGATCTATTCCAGAGTCATTCTGCCTCTTTCCAAACCGGCCCTGGTGACCCTGGGGATTTATCACTTTATGAACAACTGGAACGATCTGCTTTATCCCATGATGCTCACCACCTCGGTGGAGATGCGTACGCTGTCCGCCGGCCTGGCGATCCTGGTGGGAACGAACTCCATTAAGATCGGACCGACTCTGGCGGCGACGGTGATTTCCGTTGCGCCTCTGCTGATTCTCTTCCTTTTCGGACAGAGGTTTTTCATGGAAGGAATTGCCACTTCCGGTATGAAGGAGTAAGATGAAAAAAACAGAATGCGAGGGTTAGGAAATGAAAAAGACAAAAATACTGGTGCATAAAGACTTTCAGAAAAATCAGATTGATCCCCGGATTTACGGCTCCTTCGTGGAACATATGGGCCGGGTGGTCTATACGGGCATTTATGAGCCCTCTCATCCCACCGCGGACGCGGACGGCTTCCGTCAGGACGTCCTGGAAAAGACGAAAGAGATGGGCGTGACGGCGGTCCGCTATCCCGGAGGAAACTTCGTCTCCAATTACAACTGGCTGGACGGCGTGGGACCGAAAGAGCAAAGACCGAGAAAGCTGGATCTGGCCTGGAAGAAGGTAGAGACGAACCAGGTGGGCACCGATGAATTTATGAAGTGGGCAAAGAAGGCGGACGTCCTGCCGATCTTCGCGGTAAACCTGGGAACGAAAGGGATCGAAGAAGCCCTCTCTCTTCTGGAATACTGCAATATGCCCGCCGGATCCTATTACAGCGATCTGCGGTGCAGCTACGGAAGAAAGGAGCCCTACCGGATCAAGACCTGGTGCCTGGGCAATGAGATGGACGGAGACTGGCAGATCGGCCATAAGACGGCGGAGGAGTACGGAAGACTGGCCTACGAGACGGGAAAAGCCATGAAGATCATGGATCCGGAGATTGAGCTGGTGCTCTGCGGAAGCTCTCTGTCCACCAACGCGACCTTTGGCGACTGGGATCAGACGGTGCTGCGAAACGCCTACGGATGCGCGGACTACATTTCCCTCCATCAGTACTATGGCTGCAAGGGAAAGAAAACGGAAGATTTCCTTGCCCTGTCTTTGGATATGGAGCGGTTTATCCAGGCGGTATGCGGCATGTGCGACGCGGAGATGGTAAGAAGAAGAACCAAAAAGCAGCTGAACATCTGCTTTGACGAGTGGGGCGTATGGGGCCTGGAGGACGAAGCGGTCAACAAAGACATTGAAGCTCATCCCTGGAGGGAAGCGCCGCGCTTCGGCGAGCAGTTCTACACCATGGAAGACACCCTTCTTTTCTCCAGTATGCTGATGAACCTGATCCGGTATTCCAGCAGAGTAAAGATCGCCTGCCAGTCGCTTTTGACCAACGTGAGCGCCTGCATCATGACGGAGCCGGACGGGGAGCTGTGGCTGCAGCCCATTTTCTATCCCTTCGCCTTCATGGCGGAGCATGGAAAAGGGATCGTGCTGGAAGAGCGGGCGCAGGAAGACACCTATGAGACGGCGGAGTTTGAGAAAGTGCCTTACGTGGACCATGTGACGGTATACAATCCGGAGAAAAAAGAAGTGGCGCTCTTCCTGGTAAACCGGGGAGAGGAGACGGCGCAGGCAGTCCTGGAGCTTGAAAAATTCCAGCTGGCAGAGGGAGCCAGGTCCTGGGCGCTTTACCATAAAGACCGCAAGGCGATGAACCGGGAGAACCATAAGAACATCGTTCCCCAGGAAATGAAGAACTTCCGGATCCGGGATAACGTATTGGAATGCGAGATGGAGCCCTTATCCTTCCAGATGATCTGCATCCCTCTGGCGGAGTGAGGCGAATCTGCGGCGCGAGGTAGAAGTTTCCGGGAAGATATGGTAAACTGATAGAAAAATACCATAACAGGAGGCGCGCAGTGGGAATTACAACAAAGGATCTGGCTCAGCTTTGCGGCGTGTCCCGGACGACGGTGCATCGGGCTTTAAGCGGAGAAGGAAGGATTCATCCGGATACCAGAGAGAGGATTCTGCGCGTGGCCAGGGAACAGGATTACCGTCCGGACCTGCTGGCAAGAGGGCTTGTAAAAGGAAAGACTTCCACCATCGGCGTGGTGGTGCTGGATGTAAAAAGCGAATATTTCGCGGAAAAAATCAGTATTATCGGCGCGGAAGCCAACCGCCGGGGCTACTGCATGAACATCATGCTCCACGGAAACGACAAGGAGATGGAGCGAAACCAGCTGCTCAGGCTGGCTTCCTACCGGATGGACGGGATCATTCTCTCCTCGGTAAACGAAGGAGAGGAATACAAACGGTTCCTGGAGAGCCTGGATCTTCCTGTCGTGACCGTGGACAACAAAGTGGCCGACGGCCTTCCCTTCGTAAGCATAGATGAAAAGGAAGCCATGAAGGAGGCGGTCAGCCGGGCCTGGAACAAAGGCTACGAGAGACTGGTCTTTGCCTGTCCGGCTCTGGCGGACGGGCCGAACATCAATTTCTATGTACACCTTCAGCGTCTGGAAGGATTTCAGGAGGCGGTTAAGGAGCATGGAGAGCTGCAGGAAGACTATCTTCTGGACTGGACGTATCTGGAGCGGGTGGAGGAACTGGCGAAGCAGGAGAAGCGGACGGCTTTCCTGTGCACGGCGGACGAGTTTGCCCTGGACATTATGAAGAAGCTTTATGGCTGCGGGCTGGAGCCTCCGGAGGACTACGGCATTACGGGATTCGATAACATCGACACCCTGGAGTATGTGTCCCCCAGGCTGGTGACCATCTCCAACTCGGTGAACGCGGTGGCCCAGACGGCGGTGAACCTTCTCTTTGATCTGATCGAGAAAAAGGCGGCGGGGGAAGAGGCAGATCCGGGGGAGCTTACCAGGATCCTGCCTTATGAGTTCATACCAGGCGAGACGCTGTAAAGAAAAGGGAAAAAGGAAAACAGAAAGAAGGAGGCGCGAAGAAGCGCCTCCTGTTTTTGGCCCAACGTGAAACGGCTGACAGGGGAGCTGTCAGCCGTTTCGAGGGGAGTATAAATAATTAATAAGGGGTTTGTAAAAAAAATTGTTTGAAGGGTAAATTCTTTTTACAGACTTGATTATAATATAATTTCCATAAAATTGCAATACATATTTTATAAAAATGTCGGGATACTAAGGATGTATTAAAAATCAACAACAGGAGGCATGAAAAATGGCGAAAAATGTAAATTCCAGAAACCAGGCGCATACAGGCTCTGAGGCGGAATGGAGCGATTCCGCGCAGAACGGGAACATGAAGGCGAAAAATAAGACAACCTCCAAAGCGACCAACAGCGCGAAGAACTGCGGAAAAAATTCCACGTCCGACCGCATGGGCCAGGACGAGGAAGAATAATTCCTTTGGCGCAGGTCTATCGCCAAGAGAAAACCTCCACATATATTAAGGTGTGGAGGTTTTTTTGCTGGGCAAAATCTTTTGCCCAAGGAGGTGACAGAAAGTGGTGGAAAATATTCCGGCGAAGGAGCTGGACCGTTACGTGGACGCGCCGGGGAGCCTGATTGTGGATCTGAGATCCCAGGAAGAATATGAGGCGGGTCACATCCGGGGAGCGGTGAACGTCCCCATGGGGGATTTTGAAGGAAGGATGCCTTCTTTTCAAAAAGAGCTGATTCTCTACTGCCAGAGAGGCGGTATGAGCATGGCCGCGGCCAGAGAGCTGTCCGCGAAAGGCTACCGTGTCAAAACGGTGGTGGGAGGATTTCTGGCATACCGGGGGAACTATGTGGTAAAGCAGGAGGGAACACGCCGGCAGTTTCGCATTGACAGGGAGAAAGACAGGCATTAAGATAAGGATACGAAAAAAGAACGGCCCCTGGCCGGGAAGGAGTAAAAGATGAAGCTTTTCATTGCGTCTGATCTGCATGGATCCGCTTATTACTGCCGGCAGCTGCTCCGGGCATACGAGGAAGAGAAGGCAAAGAGAATGGTTCTTCTGGGGGATCTTTTATACCACGGCCCCAGAAACGATCTGCCCAGGGAGTACGCTCCCAAGGAAGTGATCGCTATGCTGAATGAAAGAAAGCAGGAGATTTATTCCGTCCGGGGAAACTGTGAGGCGGAAGTAGACCAGATGGTGCTGGAATTTCCGGTTCTGGCGGATTATATGCTGCTTTTTTCAGGCAAGAAGGTGATTTACGCGACCCACGGGCATATTTATAATGAAAAGAAGCTCCCGCCCATGAAAGAGGGGGACGCGCTTCTTCACGGGCATACCCATGTGCTTCGCTGTGAGAAAAAAGACGGGATCTGGATCCTGAATCCGGGTTCTGTGGCGATTCCCAAGGAAGGGAATCCGCCTACTTACGCCGTGCTGAACAAAGGCGTGTTTACGATTAAGGATTTTGCGGGAAATGTAGTTCGCGAATGTGAGCTTTGAAAAGGAAAACGGGAGATAAGATGGAGCGGTTTGAATTGATGGTGCCCTGCCATTTCGGCACAGAGGCGGTGATAAAACGGGAAATCGGAGATCTGGGATATGAGATTACCGGGGTGGAAGACGGCAGAGTGACGTTTCTGGGAGACGCCCAGGCCGTGTGCCTGGCGAATGTCTTTCTGCGCTCCGGGGAGCGGGTGCTTCTCAAGGTGGGGCAGTTTCACGCCGAGACCTATGAGGAACTGTTCCAGGGGACGAAAGCGCTTCCGTGGGAGCGGTTCCTTCCTCCAAACGCCAGGTTCTGGGTGGCCAAGGCTGCGACGGTAAAGAGCCGGCTTTTCAGCCCTTCGGATATCCAGTCGGTTATGAAAAAGGCGATGGTGGAGCGGCTGAAGGAGGCGTACGGCATTTCCTGGTTTCCGGAGGACGGGCCGCAGTATCCGGTAAGAGTCTTTTTTATGAAAGACGAAGCGGTGGTGGGCCTGGATACTTCCGGAGAATCCCTTCACAAACGCGGCTACCGGAAGCTGACGGCGAAGGCGCCGATTTCGGAGACGCTGGCCTGCGCCCTTCTTGCCCTGACGCCGTGGAGGGGAGACCGGATTCTGGTGGATCCCTTCTGTGGAAGCGGAACCTTTCCCATTGAGGCGGCAATGCAGGCGGCCAACATAGCCCCCGGCATGAAACGGCCTTTCCTGGCGGAGGCCTGGGAAAACCTGATTCCGGGAAGGCTTTGGGCGGAGGCCAGGGAGGAAGCGGCGGATCTTGTGAACCTGGACGTGAAAACGGACATCCAGGGATACGATCTGGATCCGGAAGCGGTAAAGATTGCCAGGGCCAACGCGAAGCTGGCCGGGGTAGAGAAGCTCATTCATTTTCAGCAGCGGGAGGTAAAGGATCTGAGCCATCCGAAAAAGTACGGATTTATCATCACCAATCCGCCCTACGGAGAGAGAATCGAGGAAAAGGCGGCTCTTCCGGCTTTGTATGGGGAGATCGGGAAAGCCTTCGCCCGGCTGGATACCTGGTCCAAATATCTCATTACCTCCTACGATCAGGCGGAGAAATATATCGGCAGAAAAGCGGATAAGAACAGAAAAATCTACAACGGAATGATCAAGACGTATTTTTACCAGTATCTTGGGCCGAAACCGCCCAGGAAGAATGCGGGGGGAGACCTTTGAAAAAGAGTAAACGTATTTTCCTTTGGGCGGCGGGCCTGTCTTTGGGGCTTGGGGGGCTGGCTTTCGCCGGCGAACCGGACGCGCCGCTTCCCGCCAGCTGGAACAGCGAAAGCCAGGGGAGAAAGCCCGTGGTGAGGAGCCAGGGGAGCGCGGGAACGTGCTGGGCGCTTACCGCGGCTTCCGCCCTGGAGGCTGCCCTGCTTCCGGAGGAATCCCTGGTCTTTTCGGGAGAACATATGGCGCTGCGGGACGCTTATTCTTCCGGCCTGCGGGAGGGCGGCGACTATGTGATGCTGATGGCCTATCTTAGCAGCTGGTTCGGGCCGGTGACCGAAGAGGAGGATCCTGACGGGGACGGCGTTTCTCCAGAGGGGCTTTCCCCGGCGGTCCATGTCCAGGAGATCCAGATGCTGCTGGGGGAGGAACGGGACGTCTTTAAAAAGAAGATTCTGGAATGCGGCGGGGTTCAGACTTCGCTTTACATGAACCTGGAATCCACCTCGGCGGAGGCGGGATATTACAACGCGTCCACTGCCGCGTACTACTGCCCCCAGGAGCGGGAAGAAGACCACGACGTGCTGCTTGTGGGCTGGGACGACGCCTTTCCCAGGGAAGCCTTTGCCCAGGATCCGGGAAGCGACGGAGCGTTTCTCTGCCTGAACACCTGGGGAGAGGAGTTCGGTGAGGACGGGATTTTTTATGTCTCCTATGAAGACGCGAACCTTGTCGGGAACGGGCTTGCGTATACCGGGGTAGAGGCCTGGGACAATTATAAAAAGATTTATCAGAATGATACGTACGGGTGGCTGGGGCAGCAGGGGTACGGCAGGGAAACCTGCTGGTTTTCCAATGTCTATACGGCGGAAGCGGACGAAAGATTGGAGGCGCTGGGGTTTTATGCCGTGGGGAAGGATACATCCTATGAGCTGTATCTGATCCGGGACTTTGAGGGCCCGGATTCCTTTGAAAACAGGATCCTGCTGCAGGCCGGTTCCTTTGAGCAGGCCGGCTACTACACGGTAAACGTAAAGGAGCCCAGGGAACTGAAGAAAGGGGAGCGCTTCGCGGTGGCGGTGAAAATCATTACGCCGGGAGAAGCGTCTCCGGTGGCGGTGGAATACCGGGCGGACGAATACTCCCAGGGCGTAGAGCTGGAGGGGAAGGAAGGGTATCTCAGTCCGGACGGGGAGCGCTGGGAACAGACGGAAACGAATTACGGGAGCAATGTCTGTCTGAAGGCGTTTACTTCATAAAAAATATTTACAGAAAAACAGACCGTGTGCTATAATGACCTATTATAGAGAAATAAGGGATCCATTATGAAACGAATTATATTTGCGACGGGCAATCCGGGCAAGATGAAAGAAATCCGCATGATTTTAGCGGATCTGCCGCTTCCGGTGGTTTCCATGAAGGAAGCGGGGGTAGAGGCCAGGATTGTGGAGGATGGAAATTCATTTGAAGAGAATGCCGTGATTAAGGCCCGGACGGTGATGGAGCTGACCGGCGAGCCTGCCATGGCGGACGACTCCGGCCTGGAGATCGACTGGCTGGGAGGCGCGCCGGGAATTTATTCCGCCCGCTACATGGGGGAGGATACTTCCTATGAGATCAAGAACCGGGCGCTTCTTGAGAAGCTGGAAGGCGTGCCGGAGGAGAAGCGCACAGCCAGATTCGTCTGCAGCATTGCCTGCGCGTTCCCGGACGGACGGATCTTTACCAGCCGGGGAACCATGGAGGGCGTTATCGCCCATGACATCAAAGGAGCCAATGGCTTTGGCTATGACCCGATTTTTTATCTGCCGGAATTAAAATGCACTTCTGCGGAGATCTCTCCGGAACAGAAGAACGAACTGAGTCACAGAGGCAAGGCCCTTCGCCGGATGAAGGAGCAGCTTGCGAAAATATTATGAGGGAATGGTGAAGGATAAAGATGAGGATTCTGGTTGTAAGCGATACCCATGGACGGGAGGAAAACCTGGAGCTGATACTGTCGCAGATGCCCATGCCGGATCATGTGATCCATCTGGGAGATTCGGAGGGCGGAGAGGATTACATCCGCGAGATTATCACCTGCCCCCTGCACATCGTAGCCGGGAACTGTGATTTCTTTTCCCATCTTCCCAAGGTGGACATCGTGGAGATCGGCGGGTACCGGATTATGATGACGCACGGGCATTATTATTACGTTTCCGTGGGTACCAGGGATCTGGTGGAGGACGCCAAGGCCAACGGATGCAACGTGGTGATGTTCGGCCATACGCACAGGCCCTTCATCGACCAGGAGGATCCGGAGCTTACCATACTGAATCCCGGAAGCCTGTCCTTTCCCAGACAGGAGGGGCGCCGCCCCAGCTATATTATGATGGAGATCGGGGAGGACGGGATCGCCAGATACAAGATTCATTATCTGTAGAGAGGCCCGGCGGATCCTGCCGGGACGCCGCTTCGCCTGGAGGGCCGCGGCGGAACCGTCCTGAGACGGCCGGGAGACGCCCGGCGCAAAAAAGCCCTTGACGCATCCGGCATACCTGTGGTATGCTAGACGAGCGTATGGAAGCAGGCTTTTTTTTTGTGCCTAAAAATTAAAAGAATGAGAGCGAGGTGGAAGTTGTGCGCGTTAGAATTACATTGGCATGTACGGATTGTAAGCAGCGGAATTACAACATGACGAAGGACAAGAAGACCCATCCTGACAGAATGGAGACGAAGAAATACTGCCGTTTCTGCAGGAAACACACATTACACAAAGAAACCAAGTAATCGGCCGCTGTGCAGAGGAAGTGAAGATATGGTAAAAGCTGAAAAAGCCGCTAAGGCTGAGAAACCCCAGAAGGGTTCAAAGAAAAGCTGGTTTGAAGGCCTGAAGTCCGAGTTTAAGAAGATTATCTGGCCGGACCGTAAATCACTGGCGAAGCAGACAGGAGCCGTTGTTGCTGTTTCGATTGTGCTGGGAGTGATGATCGCTGTTTTGGATTTCATTTTCCAGTACGGTGTGGATATTCTGGTAAACATCCGTTTCTAAGGCGAGTAAGGACATAGGTGATTGTATGGCAGATGCGAACTGGTATGTAGTTCATACTTATTCCGGGTATGAGAACAAGGTAAAAGCCAATATTGAGAAGACCATTGAGAACCGCCACCTAGAGGATCAGATCCTGGAAGTACGGGTACCCCTTCAGGAAGTGGTGGAAGTGAAGAATGGCGTAAAGAAGACGGTCCAGAAAAAGATGTTTCCGGGCTACGTTCTGCTCAATATGGTCATGAATGACGATACCTGGTACGTTGTGCGCAATACACGGGGCGTGACGGGGTTCGTCGGACCTGGATCCAAGCCGGTACCCCTTACCGAAGCGGAGATGTTTAATCTTGGTATTCAGGCAGCCAACATCGAAGTGGATTTCGCGGAAGGAGACATGGTTACGGTCATCGGCGGTGTCTGGAAGGATACCGTGGGCGTGATTCAGTCTATGAACCAGAACAAGAAGAGCGTTACAATCAATGTTGAACTGTTTGGACGTGAAACACCGGTTGAGATCAGTTTCACAGATATCAGAAAAATGTAACAGAGAATCCCGGCGCAAGCCGGCGTGGGAGGGAAGAAAGAGCTCCCGACATTACCACATAGGAGGTGCCTTGACATGGCAAAAAAAGTAACAGGTTATATTAAATTACAGATTCCTGCTGGGAAAGCGACACCAGCTCCGCCTGTTGGACCGGCCCTCGGTCAGCACGGCGTGAATATTGTTCAGTTTACAAAGGAGTTTAACGCGAGAACCGCGGACAAGGGAGATCTGATCATCCCGGTTGTGATCACCGTATACGCGGACAGAAGCTTCAGCTTCATCACCAAGACTCCGCCTGCGGCAGTGCTTCTGAAGAAGGCCTGCAACCTGAAGTCAGGTTCCGGCGTTCCCAACAAGACGAAGGTAGCTACCATCTCCAAGGATAAGATCCGCGAGATCGCCGAGATGAAGATGCCGGATCTCAATGCCGGCAGCGTAGAAGCGGCTATGAGCATGATCGCGGGAACGGCCCGCAGCATGGGCATCACTGTGGAAGACTGATGGAGACACAGTGAGACAGAACGTAAACGGACGAACAAAGTGGGAGGGATATTCCCGCAAATACCACCAGGAGGTTATTTAATATGAAAAGAGGAAAAAGATACGCAGAGGCAGCAAAGGCCATTGACCGCGCTACCCTCTACGATGTAAAAGACGCAATCGCGCTGGCGAAGAAGTCAGCGGTAGCAAAATTTGACGAGACAATCGAAGTTCATATCAGAACAGGCTGCGACGGACGTCACGCAGACCAGCAGATCCGTGGAGCGGTTGTGCTTCCTCACGGAACCGGCAAGAAGGTTCGCGTGCTTGTGTTTGCCAAGAACGCCAAGGCGGACGAGGCGAAGGCGGCAGGCGCTGAGTACGTGGGAGCGGAAGAGCTTCTTCCCAAGATCCAGAACGAAGGATGGCTGGATTTCGACGTAGTAGTAGCTACCCCGGACATGATGGGCGTAGTAGGACGTCTGGGCCGTATCCTTGGACCCAAGGGCCTGATGCCCAACCCCAAGGCAGGCACCGTTACCATGGATGTGACCAAAGCGGTAAACGATATCAAAGCCGGTAAGATTGAATACAGATTGGACAAGACAAACATTATCCACGTGCCAATTGGAAAAGCTTCTTTCACAGAGGAGCAGTTAACCGACAACTTCCAGACGCTTATTGAAGCAATTAATAAAGCCAGACCGGCGGCGGTAAAGGGTCAGTATTTGAGAAGCGTGACCATTGCGCCGACCATGGGACCGGGCGTAAAACTGAACACACTGAAGCTGGTATAAGAGACGGCCATCCGTCGGGACATCAGCTTTGCGGCCGGGGGCGGAAACATTCGCTCCCGGCAATTTTTTTCTTGACAAGCGAAAGACGATATGATATTTTAAACAGGATGACTGCCAAAGACAGCAGGTGCCGAATGGCGTAAGGAGAATCCGCCTGCCGAGGAGTACAAATTCTACAGGAGAATTTTGGATTCCTCTGCCTTTGCGGAGGAATTTTCTTTTTCGTATTTGTCTGGCGGCGCACAAAATCTATAAGGAGGTGTACCATTTCATGGCAAAAGTTGAACTGAAAAAGCCGGTGGTTGCGGAGATTTCCGAGAACATTAAAGATGCCGAGTCTGTGATTCTGGTTCAATATTGTGGTATTACAGTGGAGGCGGATACCCAGCTTCGTAAAGAACTGAGAGAAGCCGGCATCACCTACAAGGTATACAAGAACACAATGATGAACTTCGCGTTCAAAGACACAGACTGTGAAGCTTTATCCAAGCATCTGGAAGGACCCAACGCGATCGCGATTTCCAAGACGGACGCTACGGCTCCCGCGAGAATTATTTCCAAATACGCGAAGCAGGCGCCCACGCTGAAGATGATCGCCGGAGTGGTGGAAGGCAGCTACTACGACGCGAAGGGAGTTGCGGCTCTTGCGGCTGTACCTTCAAGAGAAGAGCTTCTTGGCAAGCTGCTTGGAAGCATTCAGTCTCCGATTGCAAACCTTGCCCGCGTACTGAATCAGGTTGCGGAAGCGAAAGCGGAGTAATCGTATTTCTGATCTGGGATACAGAAAGAACAAAGAGAATTTCCATATTTAAGAATAATAGGAGGAACGTAAAATGGCAAAATTGACAACTGCTGAATTTATTGAAGCGATTAAAGAGTTATCTGTATTAGAGCTGAACGAGCTGGTTAAGGCCTGCGAGGAAGAGTTCGGCGTATCTGCGGCAGCAGGCGTTGTAGTTGCAGCGGCTGGCGCCGGCGCAGCTGAGGCGGCTGAGGAGAAGGATGAGTTCGATGTAGAGCTGACCGATGTTGGACCTTCCAAGGTTAAGGTAATCAAGGTGGTTCGTGAAGTGACCGGACTTGGCCTGAAAGAGGCGAAGGACGTAGTAGACGGCGCTCCCAAGGTGATCAAAGAGGGCGTTTCCAAGGCGGAGGCAGAAGAGCTGAAGACCAAGCTGGAAGCAGAGGGAGCAAAGGTTACTCTGAAATAATTTAAAAACAGAAGTTGATTTTGAAGTCAGGGCGGAGCGTGCGAAGAAGCAGGCTCCGCCCTGTTTGTTGTTCCGAAAAAACGCGGCCGGTTTCGCGTAAAAAAGCGTTGACTTGGCCTTGCTATTGTGGTATCATGTAGGTTGCACTATTGTGCGGGATTATACCTATTGGTATAACTATGCCCAAAAGTTGACTCAGACTGCAGAAAGAACAGAGGTGAAACATCAATGGAGAAAAACAGGATACGTCCTATTACAAATGGTAAAGGATTTCGTATGAGTTATTCACGGCAGAAAGAGGTTCTTGAGATGCCGAATCTTATTGAAGTTCAGAAGGACTCTTATCATTGGTTTCTGAATGAAGGCATGAAAGAAGTCTTTGATGACATCTCCCCCATTGAAGATTACAGTGGGAAATTGAGCCTTGAATTCGTGGATTTCAAGCTATGCGAAGATGATGTGAAGTACTCGATTGAAGAATGTGTGGAGCGTGACACCACGTTCGCGGCTCCGCTTAAAGTCAGAGTCCGTCTCCATAATAAAGAAAACGATGAGATCAGCGAGCACGATATTTTTATGGGCGATCTGCCGCTGATGACCGAGAACGGCACCTTTGTGATCAATGGAGCGGAACGTGTAATTGTCAGCCAGCTTGTTCGTTCCCCTGGTATCTACTATGCCATTGCCCATGACAAGCTGGGAAAGAGACTGTATTCCTGCACGGTGATCCCCAACCGCGGCGCCTGGCTGGAGTACGAGACAGACTCCAATGATGTTTTCTATGTCCGTGTGGACCGTACCAGAAAGGTTCCCGTAACCGTTCTGATCCGCGCACTGGGCATTGGTTCTAATGCAGAGATTATAGATTTGTTCGGAGAAGAGCCCAAGATTCTTGCGACGTTGGGAAAAGATACGTCCGAGAACTATCAGGAGGGCCTTCTGGAATTATACAAAAAGATCCGTCCCGGCGAGCCTCTGGCAGTGGAGAGCGCGGAGAGCCTGATTATGAGCATGTTCTTCGATCCCCGCAGATACGATCTGGCGAAGGTGGGAAGATACAAGTTCAACAAAAAGCTGATGCTGCGCAACCGGATCGCCGGCCACATCCTGGCGGAAGATGTCGTTGACACCAGCACAGGCGAGATCCTTGCGGAGGCAGGGACCGAGCTGACCCGCGAGATGGCGGATGAGATTCAGAACGCGGCCGTTCCCTACGTGATGATTCACACGGAGGAGCGGGACGTGAAGGTCCTCTCCAGCATGATGGTGGATCTGCGCCATTACGTAGAGGGCAATCCCAGGGATCTTGGGATTACGGAGTTAGTATACTACCCGGTTCTGGAAAAAATACTGGAAGAAAATGACTCGGAGGAGGAAATCCGGGAGGCCATCCGCAAATCCGTCCATGAGCTGATTCCCAAGCACATTACGAAGGAAGACATTCTTGCTTCTATTAATTATAACATTCATCTGGAGTACGGCATCGGTACGGACGACGACATCGACCATCTGGGCAACCGCCGGATCCGCGCTGTGGGAGAGCTTCTCCAGAACCAGTACCGGATCGGACTTTCCAGACTGGAGCGAGTGGTCCGGGAGCGTATGACCACCCAGGAGATCGAGGGGATCAGCCCCCAGTCCCTGATCAACATCAAGCCGGTGACCGCTGCGGTAAAAGAGTTCTTTGGCTCTTCCCAGCTGTCTCAGTTCATGGATCAGAACAATCCTCTTGGAGAGCTGACGCACAAGCGCCGTCTTTCCGCCCTGGGTCCCGGCGGACTTTCCCGTGACCGGGCAGGATTCGAGGTGCGTGACGTACATTATTCCCATTACGGAAGAATGTGCCCCATTGAGACTCCGGAAGGTCCCAACATCGGACTGATCAACTCCCTGGCTACGTACGCCAGGATCAACGAATACGGATTTATCGAAGCGCCTTACCGGAAGATCGACAAGTCCGATCCCAAGAATCCGCGGGTAACGGACGAGGTTGTCTACATGACCGCGGATGAGGAAGACAATTACCATGTGGCGCAGGCGAATGAGCCGCTGGACGCGGAGGGTCATTTCGTTAAGAAAAATGTATCCGGCCGCTACCGGGAGGAGACTCAGGCATACGAGCGGAGCCTGTTCGACTATATGGACGTGTCCCCCAAGATGGTATTTTCCGTGGCTACGGCTCTGATTCCCTTTCTGGAGAACGACGACGCCAACCGCGCCCTTATGGGTTCCAACATGCAGCGTCAGGCCGTGCCGCTTCTGACCACGGAAGCTCCGGTGGTAGGTACCGGAATGGAAGTGAAGACGGCGGTGGACTCCGGCGTCTGCGTCATTGCCAAGCATGACGGCGTGGTGGAGCGCTCCGCTTCCAAGGAGATCATTGTCCGCAGGGACGATGGTCAGAGAGATGAATACCATCTTATGAAATTTACCCGAAGCAATCAGAGCAACTGTTATAACCAGCGCCCCATCGTTGTAAAAGGAGAGCGCGTGACGGCGGGCCAGGTGATTGCGGACGGTCCTTCCACCTCCAACGGTGAGATTGCCCTGGGTAAGAATCCGCTGATCGGATTCATGACCTGGGAGGGATACAATTACGAGGATGCCGTTCTTCTCAGCGAGCGTCTGGTGATGGACGACGTCTATACCTCCGTTCATATCGAAGAATATGAGGCGGAAGCCAGAGATACCAAGCTGGGACCGGAAGAAATCACCAGAGACGTGCCCGGCGTGGGCGACGACGCTTTGAAGGATCTGGACGAGAGAGGAATCATCCGGATCGGCGCGGAAGTAAGAGCCGGCGATATTCTGGTGGGCAAAGTGACGCCCAAGGGCGAGACGGAGCTTACCGCGGAAGAACGGCTGTTGAGAGCCATCTTCGGCGAGAAGGCCAGAGAGGTAAGGGATACGTCCCTGAAAGTGCCTCACGGCGAATACGGCATTGTAGTGGACGCGAAAGTATTTACCAGAGAGAACGGGGATGAGCTTTCTCCCGGTGTGAACCAGGCCGTGCGGATTTACATCGCCCAGAAGAGAAAGATCTCTGTGGGCGATAAGATGGCAGGCCGCCACGGAAACAAGGGTGTGGTTTCCAGGGTGCTGCCGGTAGAGGATATGCCCTTCCTTCCCAACGGCCGTCCTCTTGACATTGTGCTGAATCCTCTGGGCGTGCCTTCCCGTATGAACATCGGGCAGGTGCTGGAGATCCATCTGAGTCTGGCAGCAAAGGCTCTGGGCTTTAATGTTTCCACTCCGGTCTTTGACGGAGCCAACGAGGAAGACATTATGGATACCCTGGATCTGGCCAATGACTATGTCAATCTGGAATGGGAAGAATTTAAGGCGAAACATGAGGAAGAACTGCTTCCTGAAGTGATGGATTATCTGTACCAGAACCGGGATCACAGAAAACTCTGGAAGGGCGTTCCCATTTCCAGAGACGGAAAGGTACGTTTGCGGGACGGACGGACGGGAGAGTATTTCGACAGTCCCGTTACCATTGGACACATGCATTACCTGAAGCTCCACCACCTGGTGGACGACAAGATCCATGCCCGTTCTACCGGTCCTTACTCCCTGGTTACGCAGCAGCCTCTGGGCGGAAAAGCGCAGTTCGGCGGACAGCGTTTCGGTGAAATGGAGGTGTGGGCTCTTGAGGCCTACGGCGCTTCCTACACCCTCCAGGAGATTCTGACGGTGAAGTCGGACGACGTGGTGGGACGTGTGAAGACCTACGAGGCCATTATCAAAGGCGACAACATTCCGGAGCCGGGTATTCCGGAGTCCTTTAAGGTACTTTTGAAGGAACTGCAGTCTCTGGGACTGGATGTGCGGGTGCTCAGGGATGACAACACAGAAGTGGAGATTATGGAGACCATTGATTACGGCGACACGGATCTTCACTCCGTGATTGAAGGCGACCGCAAGTACGGCGGCGACCGGGAATCTTTCGGACGCTACGGGTTCAGCCAGCAGGAATTTGAAGGCGAGGAGCTGGTGGACGTTCAGGAAGAGCCGGACGGCGAAGACGATGATGTGCTTTTAGAGCTGGAAGAAACTTTTGACGAAGAATAATGCGTGAAAGGAGTACCATCAATGCCGGAAACAACAAACAATGAAGTGTATCAGCCGATGACCTTTGATGCCATCAAGATCGGCCTGGCTTCTCCGGAGAAGATCAGAGAATGGTCCCATGGAGAGGTAAAAAAGCCGGAAACGATTAATTACAGGACATTGAAGCCGGAAAAAGACGGATTGTTCTGCGAAAGAATCTTCGGGCCCAGCAAGGACTGGGAGTGCCACTGCGGAAAATATAAAAAGATCCGCTACAAAGGCGTGATCTGCGACCGCTGCGGCGTTGAAGTGACCAAAGCCAGCGTCCGCAGAGAGCGGATGGGCCATATTGAGCTGGCGGCTCCGGTATCGCATATCTGGTATTTTAAAGGAATTCCCTCCAGAATGGGACTGATGCTGGATCTTTCTCCCAGGACCCTGGAGAAGGTGCTTTATTTCGCCAACTATATTGTGCTGGATCCCGGCGAGCAGGGCGCGACCGATCTCCACTACAAGCAGGTGCTCACAGAGCGGGAGTACCAGGAAGCCAGGGAAAAATGGGGCGGCGCGTTCCGGGCAGGCATGGGAGCCGAATCCATAAAGGAGCTTCTGGAAGCCATCGATATGGAGAAGGAATCCGCGGAGCTCAAAAAAGAACTCAAGGAATCCTCCGGACAGAAGCGGGCCAGGATCATCAAGCGACTGGAAGTGGTAGAGGCCTTCCGGGAGTCCGGCAACCGTCCTGAGTGGATGGTTATGACGGTAATTCCGGTCATTCCGCCGGATCTTCGTCCTATGGTGCAGCTGGACGGCGGACGTTTCGCCACCTCTGACTTAAACGACCTGTACCGCAGGATCATCAACCGAAACAACCGCCTGAAACGGCTTCTGGAGCTGGGCGCTCCGGATATCATTGTGCGAAATGAGAAGAGAATGCTGCAGGAGGCAGTGGACGCCCTGATCGACAACGGAAGACGGGGACGTCCCGTGACTGGGCCGGGCAACCGCGCCCTCAAGTCTCTTTCTGATATGCTGAAAGGAAAGTCCGGACGGTTCCGTCAGAACCTTCTGGGCAAACGTGTGGATTATTCCGGACGTTCCGTTATCGTGGTAGGGCCGGAGCTGAAGATTTATCAGTGCGGTCTTCCCAAGGAGATGGCGATCGAGCTGTTTAAGCCTTTCGTGATGAAAGAGCTGGTGGCCAACGGAACTTCTCACAATATCAAAAACGCGAAGAAAATGGTAGAACGCCTTCAGCCGGAGGTGTGGGATGTGCTGGAGGATGTGATCAAAGAACATCCGGTAATGCTGAACCGCGCTCCTACGCTTCACCGTCTGGGCATTCAGGCCTTTGAGCCCATTCTGGTAGAGGGTAAGGCGATTAAGCTTCATCCTCTGGTGTGTACCGCTTTCAACGCGGACTTTGACGGAGACCAGATGGCGGTGCATCTGCCCCTGTCGGTAGAGGCTCAGGCGGAGTGCCGGTTCCTTCTGCTCTCTCCCAACAACCTTCTGAAACCTTCCGACGGAGGGCCGGTGGCGGTTCCCTCTCAGGATATGGTGCTGGGGATCTACTATCTGACGCAGGAGCGGCCGGGTGCGCTGGGCGAAGGAAAATTTTTCAAGAACGTCAACGAAGCGCTTCTGGCCTATGAGAACAAAGACCTGACGCTTCAGTCCAGGATCAAAGTGCGCGTGGAGAGGAAACAGGAGGACGGAACCGTACTCCGGGGCAACATTGAGTCCACGCTGGGCCGGTTCCTCTTCAACGAGATCCTTCCCCAGGATCTTGGCTTTGTAGACCGGACGATCCCCGGCAACGAGCTCAAGCTTGAGGTGGACTTCCTGGTAGGCAAGAAGGGCCTGAAGAAGATCCTTGAGAAGGTTATCAACACCCACGGAGCGACCAAGACGGCGGAAGTGCTGGACGACATCAAGGCCATGGGCTATAAATTCTCTACCAGAGCCGCGATGACCGTATCGATTTCAGATATGACGGTGCCCCCGGAGAAGCCGGAGCTGATTAAAAAAGCGCAGGATACCGTGGATAAGATTACCAGAAACTTCAAGCGAGGCCTGATTACGGAGGAAGAGCGTTATAAAGAAGTCGTAGAGACTTGGAAGGAAACGGACGATACGCTGACCAAGGTGCTGCTGGAGGGACTGGATAAATACAACAACATCTACATGATGGCCGACTCCGGAGCGCGTGGTTCCGACAAGCAGATCAAGCAGCTTGCCGGCATGCGCGGACTGATGGCGGATACGACGGGACATACCATCGAGCTTCCCATCAAGTCCAACTTCCGTGAGGGTCTCGACGTACTGGAATATTTCATGTCCGCGCACGGCGCGAGAAAAGGACTTTCCGATACGGCGCTGCGTACGGCGGACTCCGGTTACCTTACGAGACGTCTCGTGGACGTCTCCCAGGAACTGATCATCCGGGAGGTAGACTGCTGCGAGAATCAGGAAGAGATTCCGGGCATGTATGTGAACGCCTTTACGGATGGCCGGGAAGAAATCGAGAGTCTGGAGGAACGAATCACAGGAAGATTCTCCTGCGAGGACATTTACGACAAAAACGGCGAGCTGATTGTTAAGGCCAATCATATGATTACCCCAAGACGCGCGTCCAAAATCGTGAGCGACGGAATCAACAAAGAGGGCAAGCCCTTTGAGAAGATTAAGATCCGGACGATCCTGACCTGCCGTTCTCACAACGGCGTGTGCGCGAAGTGTTACGGCGCCAACCTGGCTACCGGCGAACCGGTACAGGTAGGCGAGTCGGTGGGAATCATCGCGGCCCAGTCCATCGGCGAACCGGGTACCCAGCTTACCATGCGTACCTTCCATACCGGAGGCGTGGCCGGCGGCGATATCACACAGGGTCTTCCCCGTGTGGAGGAGCTTTTTGAAGCCAGAAAGCCAAAGGGTCTCGCGATTATCACCGAGATTGCCGGCGTGGCCACCATCAAGGATACCAAGAAAAAGCGGGAGATTATCGTGACCAACGAGGAGACGGGAGAATCCAAGACGTATCTGATTCCCTACGGCTCCAGAATCAAAGCGGTAGACGGCGTATATCTGGAAGCGGGAGACGCGCTGACAGAAGGAAGCGTCAATCCCCATGATATCCTCAAGATCAAGGGCGTGGAGGCCGTTCAGGATTACATGCTCAGGGAAGTGCAGCGCGTATACCGGCTTCAGGGCGTGGAGATCAACGATAAGCACATCGAAGTGATTGTGCGCCAGATGCTGAAGAAGGTCCGCATTGAGAACAACGGAGACACCGGGTTCCTTCCCGGAACGCTTGTGGATATTCTGGAATACGAAGAAAAGAACAAAGAGATGGAAGCGCAGGGACTGGAGCCTGCGGAAGGAAAGCAGATCATGCTTGGTATTACCAAGGCTTCTCTGGCTACCAACTCCTTCCTCTCCGCGGCGTCCTTCCAGGAGACCACCAAAGTTCTTACGGAAGCAGCCATTAAGGGTAAGGTGGATCCCCTCATCGGACTGAAGGAAAACGTAATCATCGGAAAACTGATTCCCGCAGGTACCGGAATGAAGCGGTACCGGAATGTAAACCTTGACATTACGGGAACCGACGACTACAAGCTGGATCAGGAACGGGCAAAACTGAAAGCTGAAGCGGAGGCCAGAGCCCTGGCGGAGGCGGAAGAAGACCCGGAGGAAGAACTGGAATTTTCTGAGGAAGAAAACTTTGGCGACAGCCTGGATTTCCAGGAGTATGCGGAAGAGAACGAAGAAGAAACCGAATTTTCCGGGGAAGAAAATCCGGATACCGGCAGCGAAGAAGAATTCTAAAAAGATGCGGCAGGCTTTTTTCAAAGCCTGCCGTTTCAAATTCAGTGATCCTGTTTTTTGCGGCCCTTCAGGTCATGGACCAGTTTCTTAAAAGACATATCTTCCGAGAGATGATCGGAGACGTAGCGGTTTTCCGGTTCTTCCGGATATCTGCCGCCAGGGGCCTGCCGGTAATACGGTTCTTCCGGATACCTGGTTCTTGGAGGCGGATAGACGGAGGGCTGCTCATAGTTCCTGGGATTCTGACGGTAAGCCTGAGGATAGATTCTGTCCTCTTCCGGGGGATAAGGGGGATAATTCCTTCTTTTTGGCTTCTTTTTCAGAGGACGGAAGATGGTCTTTCTTCCGGTCCAGCCAATGATCCGCACCAGAATGATTCCCCAGAACACGCCGAAGGAGTCGATCAGCACGTCTCTGGCGGCTGGGCTTCGTCCCGCCACGAAGGACTGATGGTATTCGTCGCCGCAGGCGAAGGCCACGCAGAAGAAGCCGGCTACCAGCATCAGCAGGATGCCGTGCAGCCCGTAAACGTACAGCGGGAAGGATACGGCCACAGCCAGAGCGAAATACTCCGCCATGTGAGCCAGCTTCCGGGCGACTCCGTGGAACCGGGTGGCGAGACTTTGGATCTCCCATTCCTCCAGACCGGCGTCCAGGATCTGATCCGCCGCTTCCACCAGATGATAGCTGACTTTGTAGCTCAGGGCGGAAGAAACGTCTCCCTCCTGAGAAGAAAAGGTAAAAATCATATACATAAGGAGTAAAGCGGGAAGAAACGAAAACGGTTTCAAAAAAGTTCTCATAAAAAAACATCCCTTCCTATTATAATGCGTCTGTTGTTTCGGTTAAAACGAGGCAGTAACATCTTACCATTCTCTCAGGTATCTGTCCAGAGGATTTGCAAAAAATGGCTTGACAAGGAAAAATCCGAACAGTATAATATGTAAGTGCGTGACTGCGCACAGTTTTGTGCTGTTTGAAATTAAGCAACCACACCTGGGCGAAAGCCCTCCGGCAAGAAACAGCCGGCAGGCAGAGGGAAGCGAAGC
>CALWMW010000002.1 GCA_944382085.1 uncultured Lachnospiraceae bacterium
TGACGCTGTATCTTACGAAGCGGGACTTTGAAGGAGCGGAGCCGCTCCAGGTATCCGATCCCTTACACGCGGGCTTATTTAAAGACAAAGAGTTCACGCAGCGGTCCTCGGATCCGATTCCCCTCACTCTTGAGGAAAGCAGCGCGGTTACGCTGAAGCTTTCTTTGAGCCTGGGATCGGCAAAGAACGCGGAGATCTACGTAGCCGAGGTAGACGAAAACGGAAATCTGGTTCACAGCAGCGAAGAATTCGGATACGATGTGCGGATGATGAACGCCAGGGCGGCCTTCGATCAGGATACGAAGGAAGTCCAGACGGTGCTGATCAATTCGGTGTACGGAACCAGTACGGAAGATGACTGGTCTTCCATTTACTCCATGGCAGGAGAAGGACTGAACAGCTCTTATGTGTCTGAGAACGGCGCGCTTCCGGAGGCAGCCCAGACTGGAGACGTTACGCCTCTTCCATGGTATCTGGGACTTTTGCTTCTCTCTGGAGGAGGCCTGTGGACGGGAATCCGTTTCAGGAGAAAGAAGTATTAAATCACAAAAAATTAACCGGGAGGGATTGACAAATAATTCCTCCCGGTTTACAATAAGCGATGTAAAAAAATAGATTCATTTAAAGGCAAACTTATCGAAAGGTAAGGACGCAAAGCTGAGGACCTAAGGTTGAAAGACTATGGTAGCCGGTTGCCGCATGTTAAATGTGTATATGGATGTATTATACTATCCGTGTAGGCAACCGTCTGTAGTTCTCTATAGACGGTTTTTTATTTTCACAGACATGCGATGCGACAGACGGTACAGACGTTTTCTGCATCGGTTTTGTTGAAAATAAAAATACAGAACAGAGCCTCTCTGGATCAGAAATACCCATATCGGCGGTGTTTAGAATCCATGGGAGGTATTTTTATGAAAAAATTGGCGAAGTCTGCCCTTTTGCTTTTAACTGCTGTATTGTGCCTGGGACTGTTCACGATGACAGCCAGCGCGGCGACTACTTCAAAAACCACTACCAAAACCACCACGAAAAAGGTGACCATGTCTTCCAAAGCCAAAAAGAGCAGAAAGGTAAAGAAGACCAAAACCAAAAAGACCACGAAGAAGACGAAAAAGAAAAATCAGCAGATAACAAAGGTGACGACGGTTAAAACGACGACGCAGACCACTTATAAGAAAAACTCCAGAGTGAAAACCGTTAAGACAACCGTTCGGACCAATGTAAAGACGACGACAAAGAAAGTAAAAGCTTCCTCCAAGTCAACGAAAAAAACCGTGAGCGCCAAGAAAGCGGTAGCAGGAGCTTCCAGTACGGATATTTATGATTTGGCGCCAAAGGCCGGATCCAATGTGAAAAGCGCTTTTAAGAAGCTGGGCTTCCAGGTGAAGGTAAACGGAGGCGTAAGCTACAGCGGATACTTTAGCGCAAGGGATCAGTCCATTACCCTGAAGCGGGTGAACGACGACTGCATCTACCATGAACTGGGACACTTTGTAGCGTTCGTATCCGGAAATTCTGACAAGAAGGCGGAGTTCCAGTCCATATACCGGGCGGAAAAAGGAAAGTATAAAGCCTCGGACAAAAACTATGTGACCTCCAGCGCTTCCGAATATTTTGCGGAATCCTATAAGAATTATGTAGAAAATCCCGGCGCGCTGAAAGCGTCCCGGCCCAGGACCTACGCCTATATCGCGAAGGCGGCCGCGGCGGTGACAAACAGCCAGGCTGCAAGATTAGCGGCTGTGTACGCTCCTATCTGGAAATAAGAAAAAAACGGCCTTTTTCCACAGTCCCGGTTCTGAACAACCGGAAAGAAGCGTAGACTGTATGGAAAAAGGCCGTAGGTTTTTTATGTCCGTTCTGTTTTCCCTCTCTCAATGCATCCTTCCCCTGCTGGTGCTCTCCATCGCGGGATACGGGATCTGGAAAAAAGTCCCGGTCTATGCCAGCTTTATCCGGGGCGCGAAGGAAGGAATCCGTACGGCGGCCGCGCTGCTGCCCACTCTGGTGGGGCTGATGACTGCCGTGGGAGTCCTGAGCGCTTCCGGCTTTCTTTCCTTTCTGGGAAGGATTCTGGGAACCTTTGTCCGGGAGGACCTGTTCCCGGCGCCCCTGATCCCTCTTGCTTTTGCCCGGCTGTTCTCCAACAGCGCGGCGGTGGGGCTGCTTTTGGATCTCTATAAAGAATACGGGACAGATTCTAAAATTTCCTGGATGGCTTCTCTGATCATGAGTTCCTGCGAGACGGTTTTCTATACCATGAGCCTTTATTTCCTGTCCGTAAAAATAACAAAGACCAGATACACGCTGCCTGGGGCTCTCCTGTCTGTGTTGGGAGGCATGGGCGCGAGCGTGGCTCTGGCCAATCTGTTCTTTTAAAGGGAAGAGGATTCCTGGTCCTCCTGGGGCGCGGACTCTTCTTTTGGGGAAGAAGTCTCCGGGAAGGGGGAGTATTCCGGCTGCTGCTCGTTCTTGATCTCCCAGTGGATAAGGAAGGTAAGAACAGCCCGGAGGGCGATGATGCCGGCTACGATGTAGATTTCGTCCAGATTGCGGACCACTACGGTGCGCAGGATCTCGCTGCCAAGCTTGAACTCCAGGCCCATAGCCAGTCCCTTGGCCAGAACCAAACGGGTGTCCGGCGCTTTCTTTATATAATTGACAATGCCCTGGATGCCGGAAAAAGTAATGACACAGACGCCGATGTACTCAAACAGGAGCATGGCAAGATTGACAAACGCGTTTAAAGTGCTTTCTAAAATTTCCATACTGTACTTCCTTTGTTTTTTTGGACGCCGCGGCCGCAGCCCGGCGTCTTTTGCTCTCCAGTATATCCTTAATTAAATAGAAACGCAAGGAGTTTCTGCATGATCTGATTGCGGCGCGGAAAGTTTTGTGCTATAGTAAAGCCATTGCCGACCGCAATGAAAGAAATTTACAGGAGGGAAAAAATGGGTAAAATTGCCATTGTAACGGACAGCAACAGCGGCATTACGCCGGAACTGGCGAAGGAGTGGGGCGTTTTCGTGGTACCCATGCCGTTTTTTATTAATGAGAACTTATATTTTGAAGATATTACTCTGACGCAGGAGGAGTTCTACCGGAACATGGAGGAAAAGGCGGAGATCAGCACTTCCATGCCGGCCATCGGAGAGGTTTCCGATCTGTGGGACAAGCTCCTGAAGGAATACGACCAGGTGGTGCATATCCCCATGTCCAGCGGGCTGAGCGGTTCCTGCCAGGCCGCCATGGCTCTGGCGCAGGATTATGACGGAAAGGTCCAGGTGGTGGACAACAAAAGAATTTCTGTCACAGAGAAGCTGGCGGTAAGAGAAGCCCTGGAGATGGCAGAGCTTGGCTGGAGCGGCGAGCAGATTAAGAAATATATGGAGGACACCTGGCAGAATTCCAGCATCTATATCACGCTGAATACGCTGTATTATCTGAAGAAGGGCGGGCGGATTACGCCGGCAGCGGCAGCGCTTGGAACGCTCCTCAGGCTGAAGCCGGTGCTGCAGATCCAGGGAGAGAAGCTGGACGCCTACGCCAAGAGCCGTACGCTGAAGGCGGCGAAAACCACGATGCTGGAGGCGGTGCAAAAGGACATGAAGGAGCGGTTCCATGCCAAAGAGGACGGATCGGACATCGAGATTTCCATCGCTTATTCCGGAACGGACCTCAAAGAGGTGGAGATCTGGACAAAAGAAGTGCAGGAGGCGTTTCCGAACCATAAGCTGATGGTAGATCCTCTTTCTCTCAGCGTAGCCTGCCACATCGGCCCAGGCGCCCTGGCCATTACCTGTACCAAAAAATTTCAGGCATAACCATTCTTCTTTCAGACGGTTCTTCAGGAAGCGGAGGGTTCCAGGTGAGCGGCAAGATACTGTTTCACAAGGGAAAAGGGAGCCGGTCCCGCTTCCAGAACGGTCTGATGAAATTCTTTCAGGGAGAAGGATTCTCCCATCTGTTCTTTCGCGTAATCTCTCAAATCGTAAAAATTCAGACATCCCACATAATACGGAAGATAATTGGCGGGAGCTTCCAGAATGCTGCGGTAAAGAGAGGCGGCGGATTCTTCGCTGAAGCCAAGCGCTTTCAAAAAGGCGGCCGTCTCCTGGGGCGTGTATCCCCGGTAATGGATGCCGATATCCAGAAGCGCAGCCGCGCCCAGGGTAAAGGAACGGTTTTTCTGGGCCAGGGCCGCCGCGTCCGGATCCCCATCCCAAAGAGAATAGGCGTACATTTCCACATAGGTGGCCCAGCCTTCCACGTATCCGTCCGGCCCAAGCAGAGCGCGGAGAACGTCGGGGGAGTCGGCCTGATAGAAGACGGACTGGTACAGATGACCGGGGTAGCCTTCGTGAGCCAGGGTTGTGTACAGGTCCAGCCCCTCGCAGTTTCCGGCTGGGTTCAGATAGATTACGTTTTCCGTGTAGCTGTCGACACAGGGCGTCAGATAAAAAGCGGGACTTAAATACTCCTGAAGAGAATCGGGGACGTACTTGATTTCCGTGTTTACCTGAGGCGGCAGAGGAAAGTCCTTCCGAATGCCGCTGCGCAGCTGTTCCAGCATCTCTTCCGGGGAGGCGTCTGTCTGGGCGCCCTCTTTTTCGGCTTTGTCCAGCGCTCCGCCTTGGATCAACTCCGCGATGCCGCTGTAGTCCTCCACCATCCGGGATTTAATGGCTTCCTCAATTTCCGCGATGGGACGGGCGTCCCCGACCCGGCTTCTCACCAGGTACTCATAGTACTCTTTCCCCTTCGGCCAGAAGCAGAGGCCAAGCTCATTTATCCCCTGTCCCAGCAGAGCCTCAAGCCCGGCGGCCAGATCCTCGTAGGCCGGCAGCACCAGGGACGTTACGATGGAAGCGTTCCGGGTCTGGTAATCCAGCTTCTCCTCCGGAGAGAGGTTGGTGATTTTCTGAATTTTTTCCTGAAAGGTTTCCAGAAGGTAGTTGCTTTCCGGATCCGAGATAAACTCCCGGCACTGGTCCAGGATGCCCTGGGCGGTTTCGTCGCTCATGAACAGCCCGTTTTTTGCTTTTTCCTGCTCAAAGGAGAGGATGGAGGAGAAATAGGCGGGCACCTGGGACAGAAGCTCCAGGTAATCTTCTATATCTTTTTTGACGCGGAAGGGATATTCCGCAAACAGGACGGGCAGCTGGGCCTGGACGCCAAGGGAGGCTCCCAGGGGCTCTTCGTAGAGATACAGCTCTCCGGCGGAGAGCTCTGTGTTCAGATAGTCCAGGAAGACCGCGCGGGTAAAGGAAGACTGGGAGGATAGCCGGGAGTCGGAAAAAGATTCCAGGGTCTTTTTGTAGTTTTCCAGGACCGATAAACTCTGTTTCCTGGCTTCGGGCTCCCAGGAGCCTAAAGAGGGCGGGACATCCTCCAGCCCGTAGGCGGAAGGATCCGCCAGGGTGTAATGAAGATTCAGCGTGTTTCCGGAGAGTTCGTTGGCAAAGACCTTCCGGGTAAAGGCCTGGAATTTTTTTTCTTCTGTGGGGAAAAAGAAGAAGGCAAGGAACGCCGCTCCGGCGAGGAGAAGCAGTGTTCCCAAAAGGATACGGCCGCGTTTGAACCGTTTGAAAAAAATAGGCATGCGCCGGCTCCGAAAAAAGGTTTGAAACATTATATGCCTAAGCGGGGAGAAATAAGCTACGCCTTGACAATCCGGGGAAGAATATGGTAAGTTTACTGATAGAAAAAGGAAACCCAGAGAAGGAAAGAGTACGCCGTCAGGACTGTTACAGAGAATTCCCGGAAGGTGAGAGGGGAAGCAAAAGAGACGGCGGAACATGGCTCCGGAGGGGAGCGGCTGAGCCGGACTGCCGGTTAGGGCGCTACAGGCTCCGCCTGTTACAGCGGGAGGGTGCTGTTCTGGTACCCGCAGAGGTCCGCGCCGTGAGACGCAGATAAAGAGAAGTGGTAACACGGGAACGACCCGTCTTCTAGCCGGCCTGTCCGGAGAGAAGACGGGATTTTTTTATGGATCAGAGAAGGGAGAAGGAGAATGAGCAAACCAAAATATTATCTGACAACGGCCATTGCCTATACCTCAGGAAAGCCGCATATCGGAAACACCTATGAAATCGTCCTGGCGGACAGCATCGCCCGCTACAAAAGAATGCAGGGATACGACGTGTTTTTTCAGACGGGAACCGACGAGCACGGGCAGAAAATTGAGCTGAAAGCCCAGGAGGCCGGAGTGACGCCTAAGGAATTCGTGGATCAGGTGGCGGCGGAGATCAAGCGGATCTGGGATCTGATGGATACCTCGTATGACAAATTTATCCGCACCACGGACGCGGACCATGAGGCTCAGGTTCAGAAGATTTTTAAGAAGCTGTACGAGCAGGGAGACATTTACAAAGGATATTATGAAGGACTTTACTGCACCCCCTGCGAGTCTTTCTTTACCGAATCCCAGCTGGTAGACGGGAAATGTCCGGACTGCGGCCGGGAAGTGACGCCTGCCAGGGAGGAAGCGTATTTCTTTAAGATGAGCAAATACGCGGACCGGCTGATTCAGCATATCAACGAGCATCCGGAGTTTATTCAGCCGGTGTCCAGGAAGAATGAGATGATGAATAATTTCCTTCTTCCGGGTCTTCAGGATCTGTGCGTTTCCAGAACTTCCTTTAAATGGGGAATTCCCGTAACCTTCGATCCCAAGCATGTGACTTACGTATGGCTGGACGCCCTTACCAACTACATTACCGGAATCGGCTATGACTGCGACGGAAACAGCACCCAGCAGTTTGAGAAGCTCTGGCCGGCGGATCTCCATCTGATCGGGAAGGATATCATCCGGTTCCATACCATCTACTGGCCGATTTTCCTTATGGCCCTGGGACTTCCTCTGCCGAAACAGGTCTTCGGACATCCCTGGCTTCTTCAGGGAGACGGCAAGATGAGCAAATCCAAAGGGAATGTGCTGTACGCCGACGAACTGGCCGAGTTTTTCGGCGTGGACGCGGTGCGCTACTTTGTGCTTCACGAGATGCCTTTTGAGAACGATGGTGTGATCTCCTGGGAGCTGATGGTAGAACGGCTGAATTCCGATCTTGCCAACACTCTGGGAAACCTGGTGAACCGGACCATCTCCATGACCAACAAATACTTTGGGGGAACGGTAACCTGCACGCACGCGGAGGAACCGGTGGATCAGGAACTGAAGGAGCTGGCCCTTGCGGTTCCGGGTAAGGTATCTGCCAAGATGGATGATCTGAGAGTGGCGGACGCCATTACCGAGATCTTCTCCCTGTTTAAGCGATGCAATAAATATATTGACGAGACGATGCCCTGGGCTCTGGCCAAGGAAGAGGGGAAAAAGGACCGTCTGGCGGAGGTTCTCTATAACCTCACCGAGTGCATCAGCATCGGCGCATCCCTCTTGAAGGCTTTCATGCCTAAGACTTCGGAGAAGATTCTGCAGCAGCTGAATGCCGCGGACCGTTCTCTGGAGGAGATGAAGACGTATGGGCGATATCCCTCCGGAAACAAAGTGACGGAGAAGCCGGAAATCCTCTTCGCAAGACTGGACCTGAACGAGGTAATGGCTAAAGTCGAGGAACGCCACGGCAAAGCGGAGGAAGAGGCGGAGCCAAAGAAGGAGGAAGAACCTGGGATTGACCTGGAGCCTAAGGCGGAGATTACTTTTGAAGAGTTTGAAAAGCTTCAGTTCCAGGTGGGGGAGATTATTTCCTGTGAAGCGGTGAAGAAATCCAAAAAGCTTCTTTGCTCCCAGGTGAAAATCGGAAGTCAGGTGAAACAGATCGTCTCTGGAATCAAAGCCCACTATACCCCGGAAGAGATGGTGGGGAAAAAGGTTATGGTTCTGGTGAACCTGAAGCCGGCGAAGCTGGCGGGCGTCCTCTCCGAGGGCATGCTCCTCTGCGCGGAGGATGAGAAAGGAGAGCTTTCTCTTATGGTTCCGGAGAAAAAGATGCCTTCCGGAGCGGAGATCTGTTAAGGGGAGAAAGAAACAAAAAAACGACAGGCAACAGGAGGAGAAACATGAAACAGGAAAACGCATGGACAAAATATTCCCAGGAAGAGCTTCAAAAGCTGGAGGCTCTGTGTGCGGATTACAAGCATTATCTGGATCAGGGGAAAACAGAGCGGGAATGCGTTCTGGAAACGGTGCGCCTGGCCAGGGAGAAAGGATATCAGAGCCTTTCGGAGGTACAGGCTTCCGGGAAAAAGCTGCAGCCCGGAGACAAGGTTTATCACATCTGCATGGACAAAATGATCGCGCTGTTCCAGATGGGACAGGAGCCCTTAAAAGAAGGAATGCGGATTCTGGGGGCTCACATCGATTCTCCCAGACTGGATCTGAAGCAGAACCCTCTTTATGAGGATACGGAGCTTGCTTATCTGGATACTCATTATTACGGTGGAATCAAGAAGTATCAGTGGGTGACCATTCCCCTGGCTCTTCACGGAGTAGTGGTAAAGAAAGATGGAACCAAGGTGAACATTCAGATCGGAGAGAAAGAGGAAGATCCGGTGGTGTTTGTATCCGATCTGCTGATTCACCTGTCCGGGGAACAGATGGAAAAGAAAGCGCGCCTGGTGATTGAGGGGGAAAATCTGGATCTTCTGGTGGGAAGCCGTCCGGCTGCGGAGCAGGAGGGCGAGGAAAAAGAGAAGGTAAAACAGCAGATCCTGAACCTCCTGAAGGATCAGTACGGGATTGAGGAAGAAGACTTTCTTTCCGCCGAGATCGAGGTGGTGCCTGCGGACCGCGCCAGAGACTGCGGCCTGGACCGAAGCATGATTATGGCCTACGGGCAGGACGACAGAGTCTGCGCCTATACTTCCCTGGCAGCCCTGCTGGAAACCAAACCGCAGAAATACACCAGCTGCTGCCTTCTGGTAGACAAAGAAGAGGTGGGAAGCGTAGGAGCTACGGGAATGCAGTCCCGGTTCTTTGAAAATACGGTGGCGGAGCTCATGGAGCTCGCCGGCGGCTTTAGCGAGCTGGATCTGCGGCGCTGCCTGAACCGCTCCAAGATGCTTTCTTCCGACGTAAGCGCCGCGTATGATCCGCTGTACGCTTCCTGTTTTGAGAAGAGGAACGCGGCTTATTTCGGAAAAGGGCTTGTGCTGAACAAATACACCGGTTCCAGAGGAAAGTACGGAAGCAACGACGCCAATGCCGAGTATCTGGCAGAGCTGAGAAACGTTTTTGACACCCAGGGCGTATCCTTCCAGACCGCGGAGCTTGGCAAGATCGACGTGGGCGGAGGCGGAACCATCGCCTACATTTCAGCACTGTATGGGATGGAAGTGGTGGACAGCGGCGTCGCGGTACTGAACATGCACGCCCCCATGGAAGTTACCAGTAAGGCGGATGTCTACGAAGCGAAGAAAGGATATCAGGCATTTCTGGAGGGAGTATGAAACAAGTAAAAATCTTTGCCCACCGGGGCGCCAGCGCTTACGCGCCGGAGAACACGATGGACGCCTTCCGGCTCGCCATGGAGCAGGGAGCCGATGGAATAGAACTGGACGTCCAGCTTACGAAAGACGGCGTTCCGGTGGTGATTCACGATGAAACCATCCGCCGCGTCAGCGGACGAAAAGGCGCGGTGCGGGACTATACCTTTGAAGAACTCAGGAAAATTCCGGTACCCAACGGGATGACGGCATATCCGGACGCGCGGATTCCCACGCTGGAGGAAGTGCTGGAGCTGGTAAAGCCTGGAAAAACGGAAGTGAACATTGAGCTGAAGACCGGAATTTACTGGTATCCCGGTCTGGAGGACAAGGTGCTGGAGCTGGTGCAAAGATCCGGAATGGAGGAGCGGATTCTCTACTCTTCCTTTAATCACTATAGCATCCGCCGGATCCTTGAACGGAATCCGGAGGCTCAGACGGCGTATCTGTTTAACGATGTGATTCTGGACATTCCCGCCTACGCGAAGGCGAACGGGGTAAAAGGCCTGCATCCCGGACTTCATCATATCGGGATGGGATTTCTGCGGGAATACCTGGAAAGCGGCCTGGCTGTGCGGGTATGGACGGTAAACGAACCGAAACAGATTCAGACGCTTCTGGAAGCAGGCGTGGACGCGGTGATCACCAACGTGCCGGATACCGCGCTAAAGCTGCGGGAGCAGATGGAACAAACAGAAAAATAGGAATCGGAAGCCGGGAGGTAGAAACAGAATACCTCCCGGCTTTTTTAGGAAAAACGAAGGATTCCTACCAGAAAAAAGGTTGAAAAAACGATAAATACAATATATAATAGACGATATACAGAAAGTGATTTATCTCGTCATATGAATCAAATCTTTGGCTGTGGCAGAGGGAAAGCTGGCGCAGTGTCTTTGACCTCACATCGGAAAAGAAAGGAATCTATATGAACTCAGACATAAGGCTGAAAGAATTCTGGCAGGAGAAGCGAAAAGGGAAATCGATATGTGTACGGCATTAGAAGAAATGATAAAAGAGGGAGAACAGAAAGGGAAAAGGATAGGAAGACGTCAAGGTAGACGTCAGGGGAGACGTCAGGGCATAAACGAAGTAACCGCATATGTCATACGAAATATGTACCAAAAGGGTTACAGGGAAGAAGAAATCGCAGAAATTCTGGAGTGGCCTCTTGATAAGGTAAAAAAATATATCATTGTTTGAGAAGTCCTGTCCTTTTCGGCCCTCAGCCTTGAAATTACCAGGATTTGATATTATAATCAAGATATTAGCTGAAAATTCGGCAATGCTGGGAACCAACTAAATTTAAGGAGGAATCGGATTATGATCACCTGGAACAACCTTGACACCCTTGCTTCCTACAAGGGGCTTTTCAACCTGGAGAAAGTGAATCTCAAGGAAGCGATGAGCGGGGAAAGCGGCGCGGAACGTGTAAAGAAGTACAGCGCCCCCATGGCGGAAGGACTTGCCTACAACTTCGCCGCCAAGCGCGTGGACGGAACGATACTGGAGACTCTGCAGAAGCTTGCCGATGAAGCGCAGCTTACGGAGAAGTTTGAGGCTCTCTATAATGGAGAAGTGATCAATACAGGTGAGAAACGCCGGGTTCTCCATCACCTTACCAGAGGCCAGCTGGGAAATGCCGTGGAAGCGGACGGCGTGGACAAGCGGGCGTTCTATACAGAGCAGCAGAATAAGATCGCTGATTTCGCAAAGAAGGTACACAGCGGAGAGATTACCAACGCAGCCGGGGAAAAGTTCACGACGGTGGTTCAGATCGGCATCGGCGGAAGCGACCTGGGGCCGAGAGCCATGTATCTCGCCCTTGAGAACTGGGCGAAGAAGAACGGCCTGTTTAAGATGGAAGCGAAATTCATCAGCAATGTGGATCCGGACGACGCGGCTGCGGTACTGGCTTCCACAGACGTAGCTCATGCGGTGTTTATTCTGGTTTCTAAATCAGGAACGACCCTGGAGACGCTTACCAATGAATCCTTTGTAAAGGACGCGCTGAAAAACGCGGGACTGGATCCGTCCAGACATATGGTTGCCGTTACCAGCGAGACCTCGCCTCTGGCCAAGAGCGACGACTATCTTGCGGCCTTCTTTATGGACGATTACATTGGCGGACGGTATTCTTCCACTTCTGCTGTGGGCGGAGCCGTTCTTTCCCTGGCGTTCGGGCCGGAAGTGTTCGCGCAGTTCCTGGACGGAGCCGCGGCTGCGGATCGGACGGCTGTGAAGAAAGACATCTGGCAGAATCCTGCCATGTTGGACGCCCTGATCGGTGTTTATGAGCGCAACGTTCTGGAATATCCCAGCACGGCAGTGCTTCCTTACTCCCAGGCTTTGAGCCGGTTCCCGGCTCATCTCCAGCAGCTGGATATGGAGTCCAATGGAAAATCCGTGAACCGTTTCGGAGATCCGATAGATTATGTGACCGGACCGTTGATTTTCGGAGAGCCCGGTACCAACGGACAGCACTCCTTCTATCAGCTTCTGCATCAGGGAACGGATATCGTGCCGCTGCAGTTCATCGGCTTTAAGAAGAACCAGATGGATACCGACGTGGTGATCCAGGGAAGCACCAGCCAGCAGAAGCTCTGCGCGAACGTGGCTGCCCAGATTATGGCCTTTGCCTGCGGCAAAGAGGATGAGAATCAGAATAAAAACTTTGAGGGCGGACGTCCCTCCAGCATCGTGATTGGAGAGCAGCTGACGCCCGGCGCGCTGGGAGCGCTTCTGGCTCATTTTGAGAATAAAGTAATGTTCCAGGGCTTCCTCTGGAACCTGAACAGCTTTGACCAGGAAGGCGTTCAGCTCGGAAAGGTTCTGGCAAAACGCGTGCTGGCTCATGAGACGGACGGGGCGCTGAAGGAATACAGCGATCTTCTGAACATCTAAGAAAGCAGCGTCAAAGAGCGTCTTTGGATTCCGGAATCCGGGACGCTCTTTTGCGCGGAAAGGAAGGATGTTGTAGAATTCTCGCAGATGTGTTATATTCAGATGAAGATTTTTTTCCAGATAAAAGGCTAAGGCTCCGAACGGAGCCATGGAATTCAGAAAGGAAGGTTATCAACATGGAATACAGACCAAAGGGCGTTTGTTCACAGAGAATCATTGTGGATCTGGATGGAGACACCGTGAAGCATGTGGAGTTCATCGGCGGATGCTCCGGCAATACCCAGGGGGTAGCCCGCCTGGTGGAGGGAATGAAGGTGCAGGAAGCGGTGTCCAGGCTTCAGGGAATCCGCTGCGGCTTCAAACCCACCTCCTGCCCGGATCAGCTGGCCAAGGCGCTTCTTCAGGCATCCGGCCAGGAAGCGTAACAGGATCCGGCGAAGAAAGGGAAGAGGTAGAACAGACCCATGAAAAAAACAGGAATTATCGGCGCCATGGAGATTGAGGTGGCGCGCCTGAAGCAGGATATGACGGTTCAAAGAACCGTTGCCAAGGCCGGGATGGAATTCTTCGAGGGAGAACTGAAAGGAAGTCCTGTGGTCGTAGTAAAAAGCGGAATCGGAAAGGTAAATGCCGCCGTGTGCACCCAGATTCTGATTGACGACTTCGGCGTGGAAGCGGTAGTGAATACCGGGATCGCAGGTTCCCTGAATCCGGAGATTAACATCGGAGATATCGTGATTTCCACGGATGTGGTACATCACGACATGGATGCGGTTTCCTTTGGATATGAACCGGGACAGATCCCTCAGATGGAGGTATTTTCCTTTCAGGCGGATCCAAAGCTTGCGGCATGCGCGGAAGCGGTCTGCAGAAAGGTGAATCCTGAGGTACAGGTTTTCCGGGGCAGGGTGGCCAGCGGAGATCAGTTCGTAGCGGACCGGAAGGTAAAGGAGCGGATTGCAACTACTTTCCACGGCTTCTGCACGGAGATGGAAGGCGCGGCCATCGCCCAGACCGCGTATTTAAATAAAGTTCCCTTTGTGATCCTTAGGGCGATTTCCGATAAAGCGGACGACAGCGCTTCTGTGGATTATCCCGTTTTTGAGAAGAAAGCGGCGGAGCACTGCGTGAACCTGGTAGAAGGGATGCTGGAGAGCTGAGAATCTTTTTTCACAGGCAAATTCCTTTCCCCCCTGACAGCAAATGTCAGGGGGGAAATTCTTTTTTAACCGTTTATCCGGCACGAAATCCCAGTGAAAAAGTCGAACGATTTTACTTTGCAAACGAAAAAAATCCGGCTATAATGGCGATACTTGAGCGGGACAGCGAAAGAGGCGCCGTCGCGCCCTGGCTCAGAGCATAAAAAAGGGGGAATCCATATGTTAGAATTTATCATGGAGCAAAATGTGCTGTTGTATCTGCTGGCAGCCGCCTGTGTCGTCGGAGCCGCAAGCCAGCTGGTTTTAAAGCAGTTGTACGACAGACTGATCCGGGATACGAAAAATACAGGGGAGCCGGAAGGCAGATTTCAGCAGCAGCTCAGGCAGAGATTTCAGTACTGTGTTCATTTAAACGAAAAAGTCGGGGATGTGTACGCGCTCATCCGGAAAAGTATCATGGAATACCGGTTCTGGGGCATGAATCTTCACCAGTGGAAGCGGTTTGGAATCGGCTGTCTGACGGTAAGCCTTCTGTGCGCCTTCGCGGGAACGATGGCGCTTTGGCAGAACGGCGCGGCTCTGGTAGCCGGGAATACTTATTTCTGGACGGGACTTTTGGCGCTGGCTCTGATGGGCGGCCTTTATGGGATTACGGAGCCGGGATACCGCCAGAGCAGCCTGGAGATCCGGCTGGCAGATTATCTTTTGAACAGCGGAGCCGTCCGGGATCTTCGGGAAAGCGAACTGGAAGAGGAGTCCGGGGAGGCGTTTGAATCCGCGGCGCCCATCGTTTCTGTGGAAGAGGGACGGAAAAACAGACGCAGAAACCGCAGCGAAGCGGCCGCGGCATCTGACACGAAGGCGGCCAGGGAGAAGCGGGAACTGAAAGAAAATCTGGACCGGGTAAAAGCCGCTGTGAAAGAGACGGCAGCGGAACGGGATAAAGAGAGGAGGGCCGATCTCTTGCGGCAGATGGATCCTGGGGAACAGGAGCGGATTCTCCGGGAGGTCATAAAAGAATTTTTGTCCTGACGCGTATTGATAAAAGGAGTCGGGTTTGTTAGAATAAGCAAAAGAATTCCTGAATTTTAAAGACAGGAGGAGAAGTACAGAATGAAAATCGTGTTTTTAGAGGCGGGAACGCTGGGAGAGGATATGGAGTTTGACCGTTTCTTCGGACTGGGGGAGGTAGCCGTGTACGGGCATACGGAGCCGGAACAGATCCGGGAGCGGATTGCGGACGCGGACGCGGTGCTGGTCAATAAGATTCCCATGAACGAGGACACCTTGAAGGACGCTGAGTTTCTGAAATATATTGGCGTGACGGCTACAGGGACCAACAACGTGGACTTTGCCTATACCGAAAAGAGAGGGATCACCGTCACCAACGTGGCCGGCTATTCTACCGCTACGGTGGCGCAGCATACCTTTGCCATGGCCCTGTATCTGATGGAGCATCTCAGGTATTACGACGATTATGTAAAATCCGGAGCGTATATGAAATCCAGGTCCTTCTGCCATCTGGACCGGAAATTCAGCGAGCTGGAAGGGAAAACCTGGGGGATCATCGGACTGGGCGCGATTGGAAGAAAGGTGGCATCTCTCGCGGAAGCCTTCGGATGCCGAGTGGTTTATTATTCCACCTCCGGGAAAAATCAGAACCAGGAGTATGAGAGGGTGGATTTTGACACTCTTCTGGCGCAGTCCGATCTGGTGTCCGTCCATGCGCCCCTGACGGAGAAGACCCGCCATATGATGGATTACGAGGCGTTCTGCAAAATGAAGCCGAGCGCGATTTTTATCAATGTGGGAAGAGGCCCCATTGTGGAGGAGAAGGGACTTGCCAAGGCCCTCAAAAAAGAAAAGATCGCCGCGGCTGGGCTGGACGTCCTGGAAAAGGAGCCCATGGATCCGGACTGCCCGTTGGCAAAATTCCAGGAGGACGACCGCCTGCTGATCACGCCCCACATTGCCTGGGCCGGCGTGGAATCCAGGATGCGGCTGCTGGATGAGGTGTGGAAAAATCTGGACGCTTATATCCGGGGAGAGGCCAGGAACGTATGCCGATGAAAAAAGAAAAGATCCGGAAGGCATTCCGGTTTGCGGGGGCGGCTTTGGCCGCCCTTCTGCTGCTTTTTTTCTGCCTGCATCCGGAATATTATCAGAATGGGGAAGGGACGGGAACGCTTTTTACAAGCCCCAGGACTTATTTTATGGCAGCTGCCAGCCTGGGACTCATGGTTCTGACGCTGCTTCCCAATACGCTCAGCGAAAAAGCGAATCGGATTCTGGGATGGGCCTGGTGCCTGGCGGCCCCCTTTGCCGTGTACTTTTCTCTGCTTCACTTAAACGCGGAGAAGTACAGCATTGATTTCTGGGAGCTGAACCCCATTGCGCTGACGCTTACCTTTTGTTTCCTGTTTCTGTGGGAGTTTTTGTTTCTGCTGATCACCGGAAGCATCAAGGCGTCGGTGATCCTCCTGGCCGTGCCGGTCGGGGCGCTGGGGATTGCCAACTGCTTCGTCATTTCCTTCCGGGGGATGGCGATTTCGGCGGCGGACCTTTTTTCTCTGGGCTCCGCCATGTCCGTAGCTTCAGAATATACGTACGAAATCGACTGGTATCTTTTTTCAGAGATCTTCTGTACCTTCGCCATCTGCGCGATAAGCCTGAAGCTCCGGGGATTCCGCCTGATGAAGCTCCCCGTAAGAGCGGCGGCGCTGGCCGCCTGGGCGATCGGGGCCGGAAGCTTCTTCTTCCTCTGCTGCAGGACCGATTTCCTGGAGGAGCATGAGATCCGTTCTCAGGGATTTACCCATCAGCTGCGGTACAAGGAGTATGATATGCTTTTTACCACGCTCTGTACCTGCTTCTACATGGCGGCGGAAAAGCCGGAAGGGTATTCCCTGGAGCGGGTGCAGGAGATCGGGGAGCCCTATACGGAAAAGGCGCAGACAGAGGAAATTGAGACGCCTCATCTGATTGTGATTATGAACGAATCTCTGGCAGATTATGAAACCATCGGGAAGGGACTGGATTTGTCCGAGGACGCGATGCCGTTCCTTCACAGCCTGAAGGAGAACACCATCAAGGGAACCGTATATTCTTCTGTTTTTGGAGCCAATACGCCCAATTCCGAGTATGAGTTTCTGACAGGAAATACGATGGCGTTTCTTCCGGCCTCCTCTGTGGGCTTCCACGTGTTTGTCCGGGGGGAACTGCCCTCCCTGGCTTCTGAGCTGAAGGAGACGGGCTATACGACGCTGGCCATGCATCCGTACCGGGGGTACAATTACAGACGCCACATCGTATATCCGCAGATCGGGTTTGACACTTACTATACGCGGGACGATTTCGAAGACGCGCGGTACATCCGCAGTTATATCTCCGACCAGTCCCTGGCGGAGCGGATTGTGGAGGAGTATGAGAAAAATTTAAGCTCCGGAAAACCGCTGTTCTGCTACAATGTTTCCATCCAGAACCACGGAGGCTATTCCGCTTCCAATCTTACCAATCTGAGTATGGAGATCCAGGTGACGACGGAAGAGATTCAGGAGAAGAGCCAGGCGCAGATTTTTGTGAACCTCATAAAAAAGACGGACGAGATGTTCCGCTGGCTGACGGAGTATTTTGCAGAAGAAGAGGAGCCGGTGGCGATTCTAATGTTCGGGGATCACCAGCCTAATCTGGGGGACGAGGTTTATGATTATCTGATCGGAGAGGAAGAATCCTGCACGCCGGAGGAACTTATGGAGAAATATAAGGTTCCTTTTGTCCTCTGGACCAACTATGATATCCAGGAGGATACCATAGAAAAGACCAGCCTGAACTATCTCTACAGCCAGATCGCCCAGAGACTGAATCTGCCCATGACCGGATACCAGTCCTACCTCCTGGAGCTGAGCCAGGACATTCCGGTGATCAATACGGTAGGATATTGGGGAGCGGATGGGAACTTCTATGAGAGGGAGGACGAGACCTCCCCCTATTATGAACAGATCCAGGAATACAACATTCTGGAGTACAACGATATCTTAGGGGGAAAGGATCGGTATCTGGAACTTTTTACTCTCCCTTAGCGCTCAATGCCGGGGCGGGCGGCCATCCCTCTGTCAAAGGGGTGCTTGATCTTCCGAATTTCGGATACATAGTCCGCCGCGTCTATAAGGGCCTGGCTTGGCCCCTGTCCTGTGAGAATTACTTCCAGCTTCTCCGGCTTTCTTTTCAGGAAGTCCAGGAGAAGCTGTTCTTCAAACAGACCGGCCTGAATGGTATAGATGATTTCATCCAGAAAGAGCACGTCGCAGGATTCCCTTTCGGCCAGAGAGACAGCCAGGGAAAACTGCTTTTCGTAATAGGCCTTCCGTTCTTCTTTTTCCCTGGGAGACATCTGAAAGCTGAATTTTTCCTGGGGAAGCCCTTCCAACAGGGTAATCCGGTCAGAGAGAGCCAGAATTTTCCGCTCGCTGGTGGAATTATCCTTCATAAACTGATAGATCAGAACCTTCATGCCGTATCCGGCGGCCCGGACGCACAATCCCATGCCGGTGGTGGTTTTTCCTTTGCCGTCGCCGCAGTAAATATGCACCAGTCCGGCGCTTCTGTTTTCTTCCATCTTTTTCATACTCCTTTCGGCTGCTTATCTGGAACCAGAATAGCACACTCTTTTTCAGAGATCAATCGGGAAAGAGCTTGCGGAAGAATCCGCACGCGTCTTCTGTTGCAAACCGGGTGGAAATGGTGTAATAATCTGCTATTGCAGAACTTATCAAATTTCATTAATCATTATTTCTCACAATGACTCTTTTGAAAGATGCTTTAAAAAACGGAAGGATAAAAACGTTAACATAATTCAACTTTAGATTTTTATGCTTTATTTCATAGCTGCTTGGAATGAATGGCGCTGTTCGTTTATGGATAAAAGAGCAGCGCCGCAAGAATGACTTTGATTTGTCCGCTTGAAGCTTCTGTTGCAGTTTGGACAAGTCCGCATGATTTAGTTCTCTTTTCGCAAGATTTTTTCTATCGCCTTGCCCTTTGCCAGTTCATCAATGAGTTTGTCAAGATACCGTATTTCCTGCATAAGAGGATCTTCTATCTTCTCAACACGCACACCGCAGATGGTTCCTTTTATCCGTTTGCGGTTTGGATTCAGCTTTGGCGCCTTCTGAAAAAAGGTGCCGTATGTTGTTGCATCGGAAAGCATTTGCTCTATGTCTGACGCGTCATACCCTGTCAGCCAGGTTACGATCTCTTGGACTTCATCCGCTGTTCGTCCTTTTTTCAACGCTTTCGCTACAAGCAGCGGATATATTTTTGAAAACGGCATCTGAAATATCTTTTCGTTCGTCATTCTGCTTCCTCTCTTTCTTATCTTTGCGTCAGGCGGGATCCGCGCTTTTTCGGTTGTATGACGGTATTCGGCCTTGACTAAAGCCCCTGTTTTTGGAACATTTCTGCAATTTCCTCTGCGGTTTCCCGCATTCCCCTTTGGAACCAGACCTCGATCCAGCCATAAAGAGCATAGGAATAGTACGCTCTTGCATACGCCTCTTCTTTCGCGTGCTCCGGCTGTGGGCCGCAAAGCCCAATGATGACCTCTTTCAAAAGGCAAATAAGGTTTCTCTGATTCAGCAGTTCATAAAAGTCCCGATGTTTTTCAAAATGGGCAAACAGGGAGTGAAGGAACTCGCTGAGCGGCCGATTCTCCTCCTGGGCGTCTTTTGCGGTCCATTCCTGAAAAAGGTTCTGGATATATGCCCGTAAAATATCCTCTTTGCTGTTAAAGTTCCGATAAAAGGAAGCGCGCCCTATCCCGGCCTGCTCGCACAACTCGCTGATGGAGATTTCTTCGATGGTTTTTTCCCGCAGGAGCTTCAGCAGAGCGTCCGTAATATGCTCAATGACATAGGCGTTTCGCCCTTCGTTGCTCATCGGTGATACATTTTTCTCGTTCTGTCTCATTTTCCTGCCCCCTATTGACATTCAGCAAATGCGCTGATACGATTGCATCGTCGAAGCAAATGTATTATCGACACTATAACACAACAGAAAGAAGCTGTCAATGGAACGTGGCGGAAAGGAGCTTAAAATGATACTTATGCAAAAGAGATGGGGAATCGTTCTTATCGTTGCCGTAGTAGCTTTTCTTTTGGGAAGATTGGCGGTTCGGGCGTTTATGAATCTGCTGCTGGGCGGTACGCTGTTTGGAGGAAATTTTCTATGAGAACAAAAACGAAAGAAAAGAAGGTGAGAGACGTGCCGTTGGGAATCGGGATTCTGGCTTTTGTTTTGGCCTTTATCGGCGGCGTTGTATCAAAGTTTGCCATTACGCCGTCATGGGCAAAGGAATACAGCGTTCCGTGGAGCGAGGCGTTTGGGACGTTGAAAACGGATCTTCCCTACGGCGACGGGGAGGCAAATAAGTTTGACCTCTACCTGCCGAAGGACAATACGAAAAAAAGCTACGGTCTTGTGGTTTATCTCCACGCCGGCGGTTTTACATCGGGTGATAAAAGCGGCGACTCGCAAATGCTTTCCTGGCTTTGCAGTAAAGGGTATGTTGCCTGCGGCATTAACTATACGCTCCGCACCAATACCAATTATGCCAATGTATTCACCCAGTCCAACGAAATCAAGGCGGCTATTCCAAAAGTATTGGAAGCCGCGGAGGAAGAGGGTTATTCTATTGACAAGCTGGCCATGGCAGGCGGCTCTGCCGGGCATACCCTCGCCATGCTGTATGCCTATCGGGACGCGGCGGAATCTCCGGCGCCGGTTGTCCTCACGTTCGGAGCGGTCGGCCCTTCCTGTTTCCACACCGAGGACTGGGACAATTACGGATTTGACCAGAATACGGAAGAAAGCGCGCAAGGGGCGGCGGGCCTGTTCGGCTTGATGGCGGGCAAGGAGATCACGGCGGAGGAGATCAGAAGCGGCGCATATCTTGAGAAAATGAAGCCGATCTCCCCTGTGGATTGGATCGCGCCGGATTCCGTGCCCACCGTGGTCGCCTATGGCGCCCATGATCGTGTCCAGCCATTTAAGGCTTCCCTTCGGCTCAAGGCCGCGCTGGAGGAAAACGGTGTGGATTATCAGTATTTTGCATGCGCCCACTCCGGTCATGGCCTGCAGAACGACAATGCTGTTTACAGACAGTGGATGGAAACTGTGGAAGCATATCTCGACAAATATATGCCGGTGGAAGGCTCTTGAATAAGGCATAATCCAGCCCGTGATAGAACTTTACAGGCTAATGATTCCAAATTTGAAAAGGTGTAAAAAAGAGGGTTTAACGGCATTCGTGTCGAATTATGAGAGGTTCGGAATAAAACTCATGTATTTTAGCGTTAAAAATTAGTTAAAAAACATTGATATTTACAGGAATATACATTATACTATGTTCAGTACCTGAAAGGAGGTCTGGCAATGTATCGCAAAATAATGAGCTTCTTGAAAGCGTGGAAAGAAAACGAACACCGTAAACCTCTGATTTTGCAGGGAGCAAGGCAGGTCGGAAAAACCTACTCGATTTTAGAGTTTGGGCGCAGCCACTATGAAAATGTGGCATACTTCAATTTTGAAACAAATCCAAAGCTGAACGAAACCTTTGAGGAAAATATCAGCCCTGATTATC
>CALWMW010000003.1 GCA_944382085.1 uncultured Lachnospiraceae bacterium
AGCGGTAAGCAATGTTCAGGTTGATTTCCTCCACAGTGCGCCGCAGGGAAGGAATCCCATAGAGATGCTGGATCAATACCATCTTAAACAGGACTAACGGATCCAAGCTTGGGCGGCAATTATCAGCACAGTAAAGATCTTCTACAAAGTAATAAATACGGGTAAAGTCAACCGCACTATCAATTTTTCGCAAAAGGTGATCCTGAGGGACGAGCCCGTCCACGCTCACCATTTCTAATGTATTCCGCTCTGGTTTTTCTTTTACCAGCATACGCCTCACCTCTGATACCAGTATATCAAAAAAAGCCAGCTTTTGCTGACTTTTTTGACAGTCTGAATCTCCAGGGAACGTTCTCCCTGGAGATCTTCTTTTTTCTCTTTATTCTCTTTTTACCAGTATCTGCTTGCGCACACCGGCGTTCTGTAGTTATAGCTGGATGTGATGATTCCCGTTGTGGAGCTGCTGGCGTGTACTACCTGTCCGCCGCCAATGTACAAAGCTACGTGGCTGATTCCGCCGTCTCCGTAGAAAATCAGGTCGCCTGCCTGAAGGCTGTCCAGACTCACCGGAGTACCGCTGCCGGACTGAGACGCCGCCGTACGGGGAATTCCAATTCCGAAGTTCGCGAAGACAGACTGTGTGAATCCTGAGCAGTCCGCTCCGTTTGTCAGGCTGGTGCCGCCCCATACATAGGGATTTCCAACAAACTGCAGGGCGAAGTTCGCAATCTCCTGTCCAAGAGAAGAACTTGTGGAAGTATCCGTATAGGATTCTTCTGCCGCGGCCTGTTCGGCTGCTGCCTGCTCCGCTGCTGCCTGTTCTGCCGCCGCCTGCTCTGCTGCGGCCTGTTCGGCTGCTGCCTGCTCTGCCGCTGCCTGCTCTGCTGCAGCTTGTTCCGCCGCCGCCTGGGCCTGGGCTGCTGCATCTGCTTCTGCCTGGGCCTGGGCGTCTGCCGCGGCCTGAGCATTTAAGTATTCCTGATATTCTGCCTGAGCCTGAGCCGCCGCGTCAATCACCGCCTGCTCATCCGCCTGCTGCGTAGCTGCGTCTGCCGCGGCCTGAGCGTTTAAGTACTCCTGGTATGCGGCGTCTGCCTGGGCCTGGGCGTCTGCGGTAGCCTGAGCCTCGTTCTGTGCCTGCTGATCCGCTGCGGCCTGTTCTGCCGCTGCTTGTTCGGCTGCTGCCTGCTGAGCTGCTGCCGCCTGCGCCGCCGCATCCGCTGCAGCCTGCTCTGCCGCGGCTGCCTGAGCTTCCTGCTCTGCAATCGCTGCCAGATAGGCTTCCTCAGCCGCTCTCTGCTCTGCTTCCTGCTCGGCCAGGTAATCCAGCCACTGCTGATCCAGTCTGGCCTGCTCCTCCTCCAGCGTCTCCGCGGTGGAGTAGTAAGTATCATAATCTACATAGTAAGCATTTACGTATCCAAAGGTATCGGCGTCCAACGCCACCTTCATCCAGTCGCCCTCGTAAGCTACGACCTCCAGCTGGTCGGAATTCTCCGCCATGCCGATGGCTTCTGAATCCTCGCTGGGCTGTGAACGGATCATCAGAGCCTCCGGATGAACCGTCGCCACGTTGTATCCTACTTCGTCCGCAATCGCTTCCGCTTCGGATCCTGTAGCAAAATAATCCGCGCTCACATATCCCGTTACGTTTCCGGACTGTACTTCGTACCAGTCGCCGACCTGTCCGAGGATCGTAACAGATCCGTTGTTATAAACCTTACCAACCACTTCGCTGTTGGTGTCTGCGCCGCTGCGGACATTGATGTACTCTTCACACTGAGCAAACGCCTGTGTTCCGTTCAGACTGGTATCTACCGCCGCTTCGGTGCTTTCTTCCGCAACCTCCTGCGTCTCGTCCGCTGCGCTTTCCTCTGCCGCCTGTGTCTCGCTCTCCTGGGAAGCCGTCTCCGCCGGAGTTTCTTCCGTCTCTTCTGACGTCTGCGCTTCCTGCGTCTCGGCGGCCTGCGTCTCTTCTATATATGTATGAATTCCTGCCAGCTCATTTTCTTTGCTGGCGAGAGCAACAGTACTCGTTCCTCCTACGGTCATTCCCGCTGCCAAACAGCATGCTGTGAATTTCAATACTCCTTTTTTCATTACTTATACCAACCTCCAAAATAACTTTGTTTCAAGTTATTACAAATTTATTACATTTGACACAGGCATATCATAGCAAAAATCAAAATGTCTGTCAAGGGAAATAAATATTTTTTTAATTATTTTGAAAGGAATAAGTAATAAATTCCAGGAAATCCCGTCTTTGTTCTACAGGGAATTCAGATAATTCTGCACAGAAGTCACCGCATTTGCCCCATCTGACACTGCTGTGACGATTTGCCGCAGCTGTTTCGCCCGAATATCCCCTGCGGCATAGACGCCGGGCATTTCTGTGGCTCCCGTTTCATCCGCAGAAATGTAACCATTTTTATCCAATTGTAACAATTCTGTAACTATTTTGCTGTTGGGGATATTTCCTACCGCCACAAAGACGCCGTCCACCGGAAGCTCTGTCTTTTCACCGGTTTTTTTGTTCTGCAGACCGATACGCTCCACCTGTTCATGCCCGCGAATCTCGGTAACCACAGTATCCCAAAGGATCTCGATTTTCTCATTTTCTCTGACTTTCTCCTGAAGAACCGCCGCCGCCCGCAAGCTGTCCCTGCGGTGAATGAGATAAACCTTGCTGCAGCCTCTGGCCAGAAACAGAGCGTCTTCCACCGCTACGTCTCCGCCTCCCACCACAGCCGTCACCCGGTCTTTGAAAAAAGCCCCGTCGCAGGTGGCGCAGTAAGATACCCCCATCCCGGCAAACTCCTCTTCTCCTGGAACTTCCAGCATCCGGTGTCTGGCTCCCATCGCCAGGATCACGGTTTTCGCCTCATACGTCTGATCCTGTGTCTTCACCAGCTTGGTTCTGCCATCCTCCGCCAGGGATACCAGCTCCACTTCCGCTGTGACAAATTCTGCTCCCAGTTTCTCGCAGTGCTCCCTAAGCTTCATTCCCAGGTCGAATCCGTTGATCCCCGGAAGCCCCGGATAGTTATCCACCTCATACGTATTCAGCACCTGGCCGCCGCTTACGTATTCCTTCTCTATTATAATAGAAGAAAGTCTCGCTCTTTTGGCATAGATCCCTGCCGCCAGCCCCGCAGGGCCGGAACCGATAATAATCACATCGTAAACCATACTTCTCCTCCTTTTTCACAGTACTTTTAGTATACGCTTTTTGTTCAAAAAAAGCGATGAAAAGAATTGACAAATTTTTTTCTCTTTGTTATTATCATATTGATAATTGTTACTATTATTAAATAAGGAGGTGAATCCTATGCCCCCCTTAAAATACAGCAAACAGCGGGAGGCAATTAAAAGCTTTCTCGCCTGCCGCCTGGACCACCCCACTGCCGATACGATTTACAGCGCCCTCAGGGAGGAATATCCAAACCTGAGCCTTGGCACGGTGTACCGGAATCTTTCTCTTCTGTCGGATCTGGGAGAGATTACGAAAATTACCACAGGGGAAGGACCGGACCGTTTTGACGGAAACACCAGCAGGCATCACCATTTTATCTGTACCTGCTGCCATCAGGTGAACGACTTGGATATGGAGAACATTGATTTTATTATGGAAACTGCTTCCAAAAACTTCGACGGACACATTGATTCCTACTTTGTAAATTTTTACGGAATCTGCAAAAATTGTCTGGAAAAAAAGCAGTAAAAACCCTTGACAAGACCAGGTGATGGTGCTATATTAATATCAGTAATTATTACTGATATTAACCAAGGATAATTACCTTAGATCTGGAACTACTATTTACTATATTTTTAAGAAAAGGAGAATTTGCCATGAAGAAATTTGTCTGTAAAGTATGCGGCTACGTACACGAGGGAGATACGCCTCCCGCACAGTGCCCGATCTGCAAGGCCGGCCCTGAGAAATTTGAGGAGATGGTTGAGGGTATGACCTGGGCCTGCGAGCATGAAGTAGGCATTACCGAAGGCGTAAGCGAAGAGATTATCGCAGGCCTGAGAGCTAACTTTGAAGGCGAGTGCACCGAGGTTGGTATGTACCTGGCTATGGCTCGTGTAGCTCACAGAGAAGGATATCCGGAGATCGGTCTTTACTGGGAAAAGGCTGCCTGGGAGGAAGCAGAGCACGCTTCCAAGTTCGCTGAGATCCTGGGTGAGGTCGTGACCCCCAGCACCAAGAAGTATCTGGAGATGAGAGTAGCCGCTGAGATCTGCGCTACCGCAGGCACGCTGGAGCTGGCTAAGATGGCTAAGTCTGCCAACCTTGACGCGATCCATGACACCGTACACGAGATGGCGAAAGACGAAGCCCGTCACGGCCGCGCATTCGAAGGTCTCCTGAAGAGATATTTCGGCTAAGAGTTCTATGAAAAATCCCCTGAGCGTTCAGGGGATTTTTTATGCCTGTTATAGAAGGTTGTTGATTTATTTTTTGAGATGTGTTATAGTTATTAAGAGAATTCCTCTGTGAGAACGGAGGACTATGTATCGAAAGAAAACTCTACAGGAACTGACAATCAAAGATAATTTCCTTTTTGGAGCTGTTATGATGGAGGCGGACAACTGCCAGAAGTTTCTAGAGCTTGCTCTTGGCGTTTCCATCGGCCGAGTAGAAATAAGCCGCGAGAAAAGCCTGGTATATCACCCGGAGTACAAAGGCGTACGTTTAGATGTCTTTGCCAGAGACGAGAGGGCTTCCTCCTTTAATGTCGAGATGCAGATGGTTTCAAGACCTTCCCTGGGAAAACGTTCCAGATTCTATCATGCTCATATGGATATGGAACTTTTGGTTTCCGGAACAGATTACCAGGAACTGCCCAATGCCTGCGTGATTTTTATTTGTGATTTTGATCCCTTCGGGCTGGGCAAATACCGTTACACCTTCCAAAACTGCTGCAGCGAAGAACCAGCCGCAGCCATGGAAGACGGCAGAATGACGATGTTTCTTAGTACATGCGGCGTAAACCCGCAGGAGATTCCTCAGGAGCTTGTAGCCTTTCTTGCTTTTGTAAAAGCTGATTTGGAAGGAAGCAAAAAAGACTTTGGGGATCCCTACGTAAGACAGCTCCAGGATTCTATCCAAAAGGTTAAAAAAAGCCGGGAAATGGGGGATCGATATATGATTTTTAAAGAAATGCTTCAGGAAGAATGGTCAGAGGGACGTATGGCGGGACGTATGGAAGGACGTATGGAAGGACGTTTAGAGAACTTACGAGAATCTATTTTAAAACTTCTTTCCCTTTCCTCTCCGATCCCTTCTTCCCTGGAGGATCGCCTTCTTGCTATCAAAGACCCTGCTGTTCTGGATGAACTTTTTCTAAAAGCCGCTACTGCAAAATCCTTACAAACATTTCTCTCCGAAGCGGAACCGCTTCTATCTTCTGCTGCCCGGAAGGATTGACCCCTGGGGCGGCGCTTCTGATTCTTTAAATTCACTTACTTTTGATCCACAGAGGAATTCTTTTCCGTTTTCCGGCAAAACAGAGTTATAGAATAAAAACAGCCCCCGCACCGTATATCCCAGTACAGAGGCCGCTGTTTCTCACTCTTTCTTTCCCTCCGGAAGGCTGCCGAACCGTACTTTTATGTACGCTTTCACAGCTTCCACGCATTTTTCAAAGCCCAGGCACTCGCTGTTCAGACAGAGGTCATAGTTCCTGGCGTCTGTCCATTCTCTGCCTGTATAGTACCGGTAGTAGTCGCTGCGGTACTTATCGGTCTTGGCGATGAACCGCTCCACGTCTTTTCCCACGTAAGCCCTCCGCTCAATGGTCTGCTGGATGCAGTATTCTTTGGAGGCATGGACGTAAACCCGCACCACATTATCGTAGTCCTTCAGAACGTAATCCGCCGCCCTTCCGATGATGACGCAGGATTCTTTCTCCGCCAGTTCCCGGATGATTTTCGCCTGATAATTAAAAAGGTTTTTGTCGCTGACAAATCCATCGCTCTCCGGCGGTATGACTTTCCCTTTGTATTCCGGATGAGATTTTCCAAAAAGGAAAGAGCGTTTCACCCGCTCGTCTGCCCGGTTGAAAAGAATCTCGCTGATGCCGCTGTCCTCAGAGGCCATGCGGATAATTTCCCGGTTGTAGCAGTGAATGCCTAAGTCCTTTGCCAGCATCTCTCCAATGGTTTTTCCGCCGCTTCCGAAATGTCTGGCGATGGTAATTACAACATTTTCCATTTTCCGCGCTCCTCCCTTATTCTCCCAGATATGCTTTCCGGATCGAGTCGTCGTCCATCAGTACCGCGGCGTCACCGGACATTACGATGTTACCCGTTTCCAGCACATAGGCGCGGTCCGCGATGGAGAGCGCTTTCTTGGCGTTCTGTTCCACCAGAAGCACCGTCGTGCCCGCGTCGCTGACTCTCTGGATAATATCAAAAATCTCATTTACCAGAATCGGGGAAAGTCCCATGGACGGCTCATCCATCAGGATAATCCTGGGTCTTGACATCAGGGCCCTTCCCATCGCCAGCATCTGCTGTTCGCCGCCGCTCAGGGTTCCGGCAATCTGATTTCTCCGCTCTTCCAGTCTGGGGAATCTCTTATATACTTCCTGCAGGGTTTCCTCTATCCCGTCCTTATCGCTGCGGGTATAAGCGCCCAGCTTCAGGTTCTGGTACACCGTTAGCTGCGAAAAGACTCTTCTTCCCTCCGGCACATGAGCCATACCCAGACTTACAATCTTATGGGCAGGCACCTTTGTGATCTCTTTTCCTTCAAAGATCACGCTTCCCTTTTTGGGCGCGATCAGTCCGGTTATCGTATGCAGAATCGTGGTCTTCCCGGCCCCGTTGGCGCCGATGAGCGCAATGATCTCTCCTTCGTTTACCTGGAAAGACACTCCTTTTATTGCCTGGATCACGCCGTAGTACACTTCCAGGTCTTTAATCTCAAGCATTGCCATCCGTTTCTGCCTCCTATTCTCCAAGATATGCCGTGATGACCTGGGGATTGTTCAGAACTGCTCCCGTGGGACCCTGGGCAAGGACTTCCCCGAAATTCAGCACCGTCAGCTCCTCGCAGATCCCGGAAACCAGTTTCATATCATGCTCAATCAGAAGAATGGTCATCTGAAAATGCTCCCGGACAAATTCGATCATCTCCATCAGCGTCTTGGTCTCATTGGGGTTCATACCGGCCGCCGGCTCATCCAGAAGCAGAAGCTTGGGCTCCGTAGCCATCGCCCTGGCGATCTCCAGCTTTCTCTGCTTTCCATAAGGAAGATTGGAAGCCAGCGTCTCCGCCTCCTTCTCCAGTTCAAACACCTTCAAAAGCTCCATAGCCTGCTCGTTCATCTGTTTTTCCACACTGTGATAGGCGGGAAGATGAAACAGTCCGGAGAGGAAGGAATAGGAGTGCTTATTGTGAAGACCCGCCTTTACGTTGTCCAGCACGGACATCTCTTTAAAAAGGCGGATGTTCTGAAAGGTTCTGGCGATTCCGGCCTTGCTGATCTCAATGGTTTTCTTCCCGGTAATGTCTTTTCCGTCCAGGATAATGCTTCCTGTGTCCGGCTTGTAGACTCCCGTGAGAAGATTGAAAACCGTAGTTTTGCCCGCTCCGTTCGGGCCGATCAGGCCGTACAGCTGCCCTTTTTCTATTTTAATATCAAATCCGTTCACCGCCCGAAGGCCGCCAAAGGAGATTCCAAGATTTTTTACCTCTAACAGCGCCATAATCACTCTGCCTCCTTTGTCTTATTTCTGCCAAGCAGCCGCTTCAGGGAATATTTCTCCCGGAATGCAAGCGCCGCAGGAGCCCAGTTCAGCAGCATGGCCACAATCAGGATTACCGCATAGATCAGCATACGGTAATCGTTCAGTCCACGGAGCAGCTCCGGAAGAACGGTAAGCACTGCCGCCGCGATCATAGAGCCCCGGATACTGCCGATGCCGCCCAGAACTACGTAAACCAGAATCATAATGGACATATTGTAGCCGAAGTTCTGGGAGGTCGCCGTCAGGGAAGACAGATTGTGGGCGTAAAGCGCGCCCGCCACCCCTGCCAGAGCCGCCGAAACCGTAAAGGCCATGAGCTTGTATTTCGTAATGTTGATTCCGATGGATTCCGCCGCGATCTGATTGTCCCGGATCGCCTTGATGGCCCGGCCGTCTCTGGACTGGATCAGCCGCAGAATAATAAACAGGGAAATCAGAAGCAGGATAATCCCGATGGTAAAGGTGGCGTCCCTGGACGTTCCGGTGATGCCCTGGGGGCCTTTTACGAGAACGACTCCTTCGTCCTCCAGTCCCAGAGACAGCGTATCTTTAATCGAGAAATGAAGTCCTCTGCTGTCTTTTCCAACATAAAGAATATTTACAAAATTCTTGATAATCTCCCCGAAGGCCAGGGTTACGATAGCCAGGTAGTCTCCCTGGAGCCGCAGTACGGGGATTCCGATGATAACGCCAAAGATCGCCGCGAAGAGAGCCGCGATAAGAATTGCCAGAGCAAATCTCAACGGCGTAAAGGGAATCGTCTCCTTCATCAGGTTCGTAAAGAAGGCGCTGGCGAAGGCTCCCACGCACATAAATCCCGCGTGGCCCAGGCTCAGCTCGCCCAGGATGCCTACCGTGAGGTTCAAGGACACTGCCATAATCGCGTAAATGCACACCGGCACCAGAAGTCCCCGCATAAGGCTGGAGAGATTTCCCGATTGATCCCAGAGGGTCATCGCCACCCAGAACAGCACGACAATTCCATAGGTAACGGCATTATTTTTCGCTGTTTTATTCCATCTTTTCTTTTCCATGTTCCGTCACCTACACTTTCTCCTGAATTTTCTTTCCCAAAAGTCCCGCCGGCTTTACCAACAGTACGACGATCAGCACCGCGAATACGATGGCGTCCGCCATCTGGGAAGAAATATAGGCCCTTCCGAAAATCTCGATAACGCCCAGAAGGATTCCGCCGATCATCGCTCCCGGAATGGAACCGATTCCTCCGAACACCGCCGCCACGAAGGCTTTGATACCGGGCATGGAGCCGGTATAGGGCGTCAGGGAGGGATACGCGGAACACAGCAGCACGCCGGCAATCGCCGCCAGAGCGGAGCCGATGGCAAAGGTAAGCGCGATGGTTCCGTTTACATTGATCCCCATAAGCTGCGCGGCGCCTTTGTCTTCAGATACCGCGAGCATGGCCTGGCCGGCCTTTGTTTTCTTTATAAAGAGCGTAAGCCCGATCATAATTACGATGCAGGCGAGAATCGTCACCAGCGTCAGAGAAGAAATGACCAGCTTCCCTCCTGCCAGAGACAAAGCCGGCAGCTGCACCACAGAGGGGAAGGATTTTGTATTTGCCCCGAATACCAGAAGGGCGATATTCTGAAGCAGATAGCTGACGCCAATCGCGGTAATCAGCACCGCCAGGGGAGAAGAAGCGTTCCTCAAAGGACGGTAAGCCACTCTCTCAATCACCACGCCCAGCACCGTACAGGCCACTACCGCCAGCAAAAGGGCCGGTATGGTAGGCGCCATAAGAGACGTCATGGCGGTAAGCATCACATACGCTCCGATCATGATTACGTCTCCGTGGGCAAAGTTCAGCATCTTGGCAATTCCATATACCATGGTATAACCCAGGGCGATAATGGCATATACGCTGCCAAGGCTGATGCCGTTAATTAAATAGGATAAAAAACTCATAACACACCTCGCATCGTTCTCTAAACTACAAGCCTTTGGGTCGGGACCGGCTCCGTGTTTCTGCCGCGTCCAGGAACCCGCTCTCTTATAGTACCATAGCCTTTTACGCTTTATCAAGCCAAATTATGACGAATCTTAACGAAAAAAAGCGGGGATTTACGGCAAAATCCGGCTTTTCCCGAAAATGAATAAGAAAGCTGCCGCAAACCCTAAGGATTTGCGGCAGCCCCATCGCCTTTGTGGGTATTTCACAATGAAAAATCTCTTCTGCGAGACGAAATTACATCGCTGTGTAAGCGCCGTCCACGATCTGAACTGCCTTAGGCTCCTTATTGGGCTCGCCGTCTGCGGTCCAGGTCATGCCAGTACCGGTAAGTCCGTCAATGGTGATCTCCGTCATAGCAACCTTGAGAGCGTCGCAGATATCGGAAGCGGACATATCCGGGGTCACCCCTGCCTGATCAATGGCTGCCTTGATCGCGTAAACGCCGTCATACGCGTCTGCGGCAAACTGGTTGGGGGTACCGCCGAACTGCTCTTCATAAGCGGCTACAAAGTTCTGGGTCTTCTCATCCTGAGCATCTGCGGCGAAGGGAGTCAGAAGCATTACGCCCTCTGCCAGAGCGGTGTCGAAGCCTTCTACCGCCAGAATACCGTCCAGACCGTCGCATCCGAAGAAGGTTGCTTCCACACCCATGCTGCTGGCCTGGGTCAGGATCAGGGAAGCTTCGGTATAATAGATCGGCAGGAAGATCAGCTCAGCGCCGGAATCCTTTGCCTTCTGAAGCTGTACGGAGAAGTCCGTCTTGCTGTCTGCGGTAAAGGCCTCTGCGGCTACGATCTCAAGTCCCTGGTTCTCTGCTTCCTTGGCGAAGTTCTCATAGATACCGGATGAATATACGTCGGAGCTGTCATAGATCACAGCCACCTTGGTAGCCAGCTCATGCTCGCCGATGTACTGAGCGGAAGCAGTTCCCTGGTTGGGGTCTGAGAAGCATACGCGGAACGCGTTGTCATACTGTACGCACTCTACCGCGGATCCGGAAGGAGTCAGCTGGAAGATATTGTCATTTACACTCTCAGCGCCTACCGCGATACAGGGAGCGGAGGTAACGGTTCCCAGAAGGATCTGCATTCCCCAGTCCTTCAGCGTATTGTATGCGTTCACGGCGGTCTCCTGGTCGTTCTCATCGTCCTGGAAGTTCAGCTCGAACTGAACGCCGCCCTCTGCGTTAATCTCATCTACTGCAAGCTGCGCGGCATTCATAACTGCCTGGCCGTATACGGAAGTGCTTCCGGTGATCGGTCCGATGCCGCCGATCTTAAAGGTTCCGGTTTCCTCTGCGGATACGGGAATCGCAGAGAGCGCCAGAGCTGCCACACAAGCGGTTGCGACAAATTTGGTAAACTTTTTCATAATTAACACCCTCCTGTATTTTTATTCGGGGAACTGCTTTTTTATGAGCAATTCTCTCTTTCCGTTAATAGTACCCACTTCTTTCTGATTTGTCAAGATTTTTGTGCAGAACTCAATATGCTTTTCCCCAGTAAACCAGTTTTTTTGCGGGTTTTCCACAGAATACACACGTATCGGAAAGAATTTCCTGCCGGAAGGGCATGCACCTGGAGGTCACTCCTATCTCCTCCTTGGCCGCGTCTTCGCATTCCTGGCATCCGCACCACATCGCCTTGATAAAGCCCGGTTTCTCATCTGCCGTTTTCTTGAATTCTTCCTTCGTCAGGGCTGTATAAGTATGCTTTTCCATATGGACGCGGGCGCGCTCCAGCATCTCTTTTTGCATGGTATCCAGAAGCTCCTGTACTTTTTCCGGAATCTCCGGAATCTGCACCACCGTTTTCTCTCTGGTATCTCTGCGCACAAGAACGGCCTGCCCTGCCTCCAGATCCTTGGGACCCATTTCGATCCGAACCGGAATGCCTCTCATCTCCTGCTCGGAGAATTTCCATCCCGGACTCTTATCCGTATCGTCCAGCTTTGCCCGGATTCCGGCGCGGATCATGGCCTGAAGAATCTCCTCCGCCTTCTCCATCACGCCCTCCGCTTTCTGGCGTACCGGAATCACCATGGCCTGTACCGGCGCGATCCTGGGCGGAAGCACCAGGCCGCTGTCGTCTCCGTGTACCATAATGATCGCCCCGATCATACGGGTGCTCACGCCCCAGGAGGTCTGATGCACGTATTTTAACGTATTGTCCTTATCCGCGTACTGAATTTCGAAGGCTTTGGCGAAGCCGTCTCCGAAATTGTGGCTGGTGCCGCTCTGAAGAGCCTTCCCGTCATGCATCATCGCTTCAATGGTATACGTAGACTCTGCTCCCGCGAATTTTTCTTTGTCCGTCTTCTGTCCCCGGATCACCGGAATCGCCAGTACTTCCTCGCAGAAATCCGCGTACAGGTTCAGCATCTGGATGGTGCGCTCCTCCGCTTCCTCGGCGGTGGCGTGCGCCGTGTGTCCCTCCTGCCAGAGAAACTCTCTGGATCTCAGAAACGGACGGGTCGTTTTCTCCCAGCGCACCACGGAGCACCACTGGTTGTACACTCTGGGAAGATCCCGGTAGGAATGGATGTCGTTTGCGTAAAAATCACAGAACAGCGTCTCCGAAGTCGGACGTACGCAGAGACGCTCCTGGAGCGGTTCAAGACCGCCGTGGGTAACCCAGGCTACCTCCGGGGCAAAGCCTTCCACATGGTCCTTCTCCTTCTGCAGGAGGCTCTCCGGAATAAACATGGGAAGATAAACATTCTCCACGCCCGCTTCCTTAAACCGGCGGTCCAGCTCATGCTGAATATTCTCCCAGATGGCGTATCCCGCAGGCTTAATCACCATGCAGCCCTTGACGCTGGTATAGTCGATGAGCTCCGCCTTCTTCACTACGTCCGTATACCACTGGGCGAAATCTTCCTCCATGGAGGTAATGGATTCTACTAATTTTTTTTCTTTTGCCATATGCTCTCTCCTTTTCTAATGATACAAAAAGCCGGAATTCCGCTTCCCGAAAGGGACCGGAATTCCGGCGGTACCACCCTGCTTAACAGTCGTCCTGTTCACTCTTTTCCGTTAACGCCGGACTGCGCCGCGCTCTCCCGCGGAGGCTCCAAAGCGGGTTCATCCCTGCTGCCTGAAACCTTCCACCATCCGGTTCCTCTCTGTAAAGCGCCTGGGGACTACTGTTCTTCTTCACTGCCTGTTTCTTTTTACTATTCTATGGAACCCCTGCCGGTTTGTCAAGCCGAAGTTTTGTCTCCTTTACTGAAACCTCACAATCTCCCTGCGCAGACGTTTCATAATCCGTTTCTCAAGTCTGGAAATGTAGGACTGGGAAATTCCCAGGAGGTCCGCCACCTCCTTCTGCGTTTTCTCTTCTCCGTCCACAGAGTTGATGCCGAACCTAAGCCGCACAATGGTCTGTTCCCGTTCCGACAGGCGCTCAATGGCTCTTTTGAGGAGGCTGTGCTCCGCTTCCGTCTCCATATCCTTGTAGATTACGTCCTCGTCCGTTCCCAGCACGTCTGAAAGCAACAGCTCATTCCCGTCCCAGTCCACATTCAGCGGTTCATCTATGGAGACCTCCATTTTTGTCTTGCTGTTTCTGCGAAGATACATGAGGATTTCATTCTCTATGCATCTGGATGCGTACGTAGCGAGTTTGATTCTTTTATCCGGATTAAAGGTATTGATTGCTTTAATCAGCCCAATGGTTCCGATGGAAATCAGATCCTCTACTCCCACTCCTGTATTGTCGAACTTTTTGGCTATGTAAACTACCAGACGCAGATTGTGTTCGATCAGAAGGCTTCTGGCTTTTCCGTCGCCCTCTTTGCCAAACATGCCCAGCAGCTCTTTTTCCTGTTCCGGCTCCAGGGGCGGAGGCAGAACTTCTGTCCCTCCGATATAGTGCGCGTCGTTCGGCCTGCCAAACAGGACGTCTCCGAAGCCCGCCGCCATTTTAAGCTGGAAACGCTGGGGTACCGTTATCTTTACAATCATGCCATACTCTCCTTTTCTCTACAATCCTCCCGCCGCTGCTGCATGCTCCGGATGAAGGATCACCTGGTAATGATCATCCAGGTTTACCGGGCCGCTGCTGACCGCGAACACCGGATGAAGGATTTCCCGGCTTCCCGAAGCCAGCTGAACCTTCATGCGGTCGATGGCGACCCCCTTCATCCATCCTTTTTCCGTTCCGAGGCTGTGATAAGGAATCAGAAAAAATCCTTTCCTTTCCTCCCAGTTTTCTCCTAATAGCATTCTGGCACTTTTTTCATCAATAATACTCACCGGTTTTCCGGTGAGCGGTTCCTTCAGCTGATTTCCTGTGTCGACCATTCCTTTCAGCGTTGCGGTATTCTGCTTCCACTGAAGCTTTACCACCGCCAGTGAAAGCTCTACCGTGTGTTTTCTCCAAATCCTCCCCATCCCCCATCTGGCGGCAGCCGCCGTCAGGGCGAGTCCCACCGTCAGAGAGGGATTCACAAGCGCCAGAATTCCTTCAAACACGCCTGCGAAGCAAAATGTTACAAAAACAAGCAACGCCAAACGAAGCGGAAACGTTTTCCAGTTTCCATGGTAAAAAGCTACGGTTCCCATAAGCAGCAGACTCAAAGGGTACCATTCCGGCTTTCCCGTCCATACCAGAACGCACATAGCAGCCGCATTCGCGCAGCTTCCGGCCCCCAGCCTGAATGTGGACGTTTCCATCCGGCCAAGGCGGGCGGTCAGCGACAGCAGAAGATATCCCGTTAAAAACTGCTCCAGGAAGAACTGGTCTATGTAGAATTCCAGAAACACAAAACACCCCCGCAGCTGCAGCATACATATAGTATACGCTAAGGGGGGTGTTGTTTTTGTCAAATTGACGTATGGTTTTCTCAGATTTTATCGACAGAATTCGACCCGACTTCCGTCACGTTTCCTTGCCGGAGAACAGCGAAAGAGCTCCCGGCATATCCCAGGCTGAAATCTGGCCCGGCGCGGAGGCTTCCCCGGCCGCGGCAAAGGTAACCGCGGATCCGGTAAAGGAACCCGCAAGTCTGGTGAGGACGCCAAGAGGCGACATAGACATGGTAATGAAGGGGCCTCTTTTGGACGTGTTCTTCCAGGTCAGAGAGGCTTCCATCAGAGCGAGAACATCGGTTTCCTTCTGCGGCATCACCGCCAGCTTCACCACGTCTCCGCCCAGCTTATGCATCTTTGCCAGAAGCTTCGTCATTTCTTCCGCGGAAGGCGTTTTCAGAAAATCATGGCAGGAGCAAAGAGCCAGCACTTTCGCTTCTTTTACCTGTCGGATCAAGGAGCGGATTCTTTCCTCGCCCCGGTTGTACTCCAGATCAATCAGATCCGCGCATCCGCTTTTCGCCGCTTCCAGATTCAGTTTTTCATACTGTTCCATGGAGATCTCCCTTTCTCCTCCTTCTTCCCTGGTCCGGAAAGTAAAGATCAAAGGCAGATTCTCTCCCAGACGCTTTCGCAGCCGGACGAGAAGCCCAGGCAGCTCTTCCAGCTTCCCCTGGTAATAGTCCGCTCTCCACTCCAGCAGATCGTGGGGGCACTCACAGATTTCTTCTGTCTGCCGGAAAAGCTCTTCGGGCGTTCTCCCCGTAAGGGGCACGCAGATCTTGGGCTTTCCCTCCCCCAGCTTCAGTTTCCGGACTTCTATTACAGATCGGTCACCCACGGCAAACTCCTTCCTCTCTCTTATCCTCAAATCTCAATCAGAAACCGGCGCAGGATCGCCGGCGTTCCCTGGGAACGCAAAGAGAGCGTAACACATCAAAGGCCGGATTGCAAGTCTTGCCTGGAGCCGTCTGTTGTGATAGCATAACAGAGAAAAGATCAAAAAGGAGTGGCAGCGATATGAAAGCAGCAGCAGAAAACCAATACGCCGGCATAACAGGCCGCACAAGGCTCGGATGCCTTCTGGGCTCGCCGGTTGCTCACAGCATATCCCCTATGATGTACAACGAAACCTTCCGGCTCCTGGGTCTGGATCTGGTCTATCTCTGTTTTGACACCAGGGAAGCCGATTTGGGAAGGCTGGTTTCGTCCCTGAAAGAAATGAACGTATTCGGTTTTAATCTCACCATGCCGGACAAAGAACGAATCCTCCCCTACCTGGACGATCTTACCCCGGCGGCCCGGATGATCGGAGCGGTCAACACGGTAAAAAACGAAGGCGGCCGTCTGATCGGTCATAATACAGACGGGGTTGGCTACTTCCGTTCTCTGAAAGATTTTCACTGCCCCATAAAAGGAATTGAAATGACGCTTTTAGGCGCGGGAGGCGCGGCGTCCTCCATCGCCATCCAGGCGGCTCTGGACGGAGTCCCCTGTCTGCATATTGTAAACAGGAAAGGGCGTTCCTGGAAAAACGCGCTCCGCCTGGCCGAGACCATCAATGCGCAGACCGCCTGCCGGGCGGAGGTCGTCGCCTTTGAGGAGCGGGACCGCCTGCGGGAATGCCTGGCCAAAAGCACGCTCCTTACCAACGCTACCTCCGTGGGAATGGCGCCCCATGCGGACGCTTCTCCCATTGAGGATTCCTCCTGGCTTCACCCGGATCTGTTTGTTTCAGATATTATCTACAATCCCAGACAGACCCTGCTTTTGAAAGAAGCGGAACAACGCGGCTGCCGCGTGGGGAACGGCATGTATATGCTTCTGTATCAGGGGGAAGCTGCTTTCCATTTCTGGACCGGAATGGAAATGCCGGTAGAAGAGATCCGGTCAAAATTCTT
>CALWMW010000004.1 GCA_944382085.1 uncultured Lachnospiraceae bacterium
TGGATTACTCTACGATATCTTCCTCTATGCTGCTGGATTACAACAGCATTTCGATCTTTAACAGTACTTTTAACGGTGCGATTATGGAATATCTGGCGGAGATGGGCAGCAGCAGCTACAGCGCTACCCAGCTGTTCGGCCTGAGCAACCGGACCTACCTGAACGCCCTGGCGGCTGTGAAGTACTACGCTTACTATGACGAACCTGACCGCGCGCTTCCTTACGGATATGAAGAAGTCTTAAAGACAGAGGTGAACGGGAAGGAGACGACGGTCTGCGAGAACGTGAACGCCCTGCCTCTGGGCTATACGTATTCCAACGCCATTACGAGAGAGGAGCTGGAGGAATACTCTGTGCTGGAACGCCAGGAAGTGATGATGCAGTCCGCGGTTCTGGAGGAGGGAGCCTCCCAGGAGGTAAAAGCCTTCTTAGGTTCGGGAGAGGAGCCTTCGACCACCCTGCAGGAGCTGGAGATCCTTTCCGTGGAGCCGGAGCTTCTGGAATACACGGGAACCGCCCTGACCACGGAGCTGGAGACGGAAGCAACAACGCAGGAAGAGAACGGGGAGGAACTGGGAAATTCCCTGACCATCCGCTTCGAGAGCCTGCCGAATTCTGAGACGTACCTGCTTTTGGAGAATGCGGTGCTCAAGGGGGATATGTCCGAAAACCCCATCAATATCAGCTTTAAGACGGAAGGAAACAATCTGAGCTATAAGTTCCGCTCCGACGACGACCGCTACGGTTCCGGACAGGAAAATTACGCGTTCAATCTGGGATATCACGAAGAAGCGATTACTGAGTGCACCATTACCTTCAGCCGCTCCGGCACCATTGATTTTGACAGCCTCAAGCTGTACAGCCAGCCCATGGACCATACGGAAGCGTATACCGAGGGGCTGACGGAGCATGTGCTGGAACAGGTGGAGATTGGAACGAACGTAATTACAGGGGAAATTGATCTGGAAGAAGATAAGCTTCTTGTACTGAGCATTCCCTATCAGAACGGCTGGACCGCCTATGTGGACGGGAAAGAAGTCGATCTGGAGCGGGTCAACATCATGTATATGGGAATCCCCTTAGAAGCGGGAGAGCATACGGTGCGTCTGGAATTCGCGATTCCGGGAGTGAAGGCGGCTCTCATTCTGATGCCGTCCTCCGCGCTGCTCTTTGCGGTCCTTCTGGTGATTCGGCACCTTAGAAAAAAGAAAATCAGGAAAAACTAGTTGGGAGTGGTGAAACGTGCGGTACTCAATTATTATACCCTGCTACCGTTCCTCCAAGACCATCCGCAAGGTGGTGGAGATGACCATGCAGGAGCTGGAGCGGCTTGGAAAAAAGGAATATGAGTTTGTGCTGGTGGACGACTGCTCTCCGGACGGCGGGGCGACCATGGCGGCCCTGATGGGGCTGGTGCGGGATTATCCCTGCGTACGGGCGGTGGAACTGGCAAAGAACGCGGGACAGCACAACGCGGTGATGGCGGGACTGAACCATGCCAGAGGCGACGCTTTTATCGCCATGGACGACGACATGCAGACTCATCCTTCCCAGCTGCAGTATCTTCTGGCGGAATTTGAAAAAGGATGTTATGATATTGTATATGGATACTATCCGGAGAAGAAACACACGAAATTTCGGAATTTCGGCAGCTTTGTGAACTCCATGACGGTCCGGATCCTGCTGAAGAAACCAAAGGATCTGAAGACCTCCAGCTTCTGGATTATCAAGCGCTTTGTGCGGGATTACGCAGTCCAGTATAAGAGCGCCTATACCCATCTGCAGGGGCTGTTTCTGAGGACGACCAGAAACATCTGCTCGGTGCCGATCAAGCATTTTGAGCGGGAGGTGGGGACCTCCAACTACACCTTCAAGCGGCTTTTGAAGCTGTGGTCCAACATTCTGGGATTTTCCATCGTGCCGCTGCAGCTGGCCACCAGGCTGGGCTACTTTTTCTCGGCGTCGGGAATCATCGGGGCGGTGGTGGTAATTCTTCTGAAGATCATAAGGCCCGCCACGTACATCGGCTGGCCCTCCATGATGGTGTGTATCTGCTTTTTCTCCGGAATTAATCTGCTGTTCATGGGGCTTACCGGCGAATACGTAGGCAGAATTTTCCTGGGGATGTGCCGGAACCCTCAGTTCGTCGTGCGCAGTATTTATCAGATGGATCCCCAGCGGGGCATCTGCATCCAGGAGACGGAGGAAGAATTCAAAGCCCTTGAGAAGAAAGAGCCGGCGGACGGAGACAACAAAACGGGAAAGGGAGACGTATGAAAAAGCTAATGGTTATGGGAGCCGGGATCTACCAGGTTCCCCTCATTAAGAAGGCCAGGGAAATGGGGATTTACACCATTGTGGTAAGCATTCCCGGAAATTATCCGGGATTTGCCCTGGCGGACCAGGTCTGTTATGAAAATACGGTGGACTATGAACGGATCCTGGAGGTGGCGCGAAAGGAAAAGATTGACGGGATCGTGACGGCAGGAACCGACGTGGCGGTGATTACCATCGGGAAGGTCTGCGACGAACTGGGCCTTACCGGCCTTTCCTTTGAAGCGGCGAAGGTGGCCTCCAACAAAATCCTCATGAAAAAGAAATACGAGGAGTACGGAGTGCGCACGGCCAGATTCCGGGAGGTTTCCTTTGAGGAGGATGTCTTCGAAAAGACAAAAGACCTGAATTTCCCGCTGATTTTTAAAGCGGTGGATACTTCCGGCAGCCGGGGGATTATCCGGGTGAATGCCAGGGAAGAGTTTCCGGCGGCGCTGGAGGTGGTAAAATCCAGCACCCGATCCCACTATTACATTGTGGAGGAATTTCTGGAAGGAGAAGAGTTCGGCGCTCAGGCTTTCGTTTACCGGGGAAAGGTTCAGTTGATTCTCCCCCACGGCGACTACGTATTTCAGGGGGATACCGGAGTACCCATCGGGCACTTCGCTCCGTACGATCTGGAGGAAGGGATCATCCGGGACGCCAGGGAACAGCTGGAGCGGGCCATCCGCGCCATGGGTCTTGACAACTGCGCCATCAACGCGGACTTCATCCTGAAGGATGGAAAAACTTACGTTCTGGAACTGGGAGGCCGTTCCGGGGCTACCTGCCTGGCGGAGCTGGTTTCCATCTATTACGGGTTTGATTATTATGAAAAGCTGATCCAGGCGGCCCTGGGAGAAGACGTAAAGTTTCCCAAGGAGCAGGCGGTGCCCAACGCCAGCATGCTCCTGCGCAGCGACCGGGACGGCGTGATCCGGGCCATTCGGAACCGCAACGAGCCGGACGAAGAGATCTGTGAGATTCAGTTTGACTACGGTCCGGGGAACCGGGTGCACAAATTCCATGTGGGCCCGCACCGCATCGGCCATGTCATTACTAAAGGCCCCACCCTTGAGGAAGCGGTAGAGAAGCTGCACGAAGCTCTGGGAAAGATTGAGATTGAAGTGGAATAACAGAAAGGACGCCGGGCGGCGTCCTTTTTCGGCGCTATTTTCGGAAGTTTGTCAGGATGCTTTTCAGCTGCGGCAGGAAATGGCGTCCCAGGAGCGGCAGGGTCACGGCGGCGATGAGAAAGCGGACGAGGCTTCCGAAACCGAAGGAAATCATAGTCAGCAGACAGAGGAGGAAATAGCCGCAGGAAACCTTCAGCGTATTTCCCAAAGGAATCAGCTGCTTTCCGCTGATATGCTTTTCCATAAGAGCCTGCATCACAAGGAGCACAAGGTAGCAGAACGCGGTGGTGTAGGCCGCCGCCTGGTATCCGAAAAGCAGGATGCAGACGTAATTTAAAAATACGTTCAGAAACATGACGGATACCGTGGAGACGGCGACAAAACCCGTCTTTTTGTAGTAATTCTGAATCGCCGTATAGCTGTTGCTGTAGAAGCGGAACAGCGTGCCAGTCACCATGGGAGCGATGAGATAAACGGCGGGGGCGTAGTTCTTCCCGCCCAGAATCAGGATGATCTCCGGGGCGAACAGCACCAGATACCAGGAAAAGACGCCGAAGCCGTGCATCAGAACCTGCCAGGAGGGGCGGATTTCCCCTTCCTGTCCGCGGGATATTTTTTCGTACATCCAGGGGAGCCAGGCGTTCCAGATCGAGTCCTCCAGAATCCAGATCACATAAGAGACTTTCGTGGCCAAAGAGAAAATGGAGCCGTCGTAATCGCCTGCCATGGCGGTCACCATGAGTTTGTCCGCCTGGTTCATGATCTGAATGGAGATCACTTCAGGAATCAGAGGAAGACTGAACTTCAGGGCGTAGCGCCAGTACTGCAGCTGGATGAATTTCTTTCCCTGGATCAGCATCAGGACCGCTACGGTAAAGCCACCCAGGATCATTGGGACATAGTAGCCCAGAATCCGCAGGATGACCAGGTGCTCTCCATAGCCGGCCCCTTTGCCCCAGGAAACCAGAACCACGGAAAGCAGGGTGGCGGGCACCACGGTGAGGGCGGTAAACAGGGTGCTGGCTTTGTAGCGCATCATCTGTTTTTCCCGTCTCTGATAGTAGTAGATACTGGTATGGGCAAAAGTATAAAGAAGGGCGATCACCAGCATGAGATCCGTCATGGAGCAGAATTCCCCCACGGGTTTCCGAAAGATCAGAAAGAGGAGGGAGAAGAAAGCGATAGACAGATAAGAGAGCGTCTGCACGCTGGAGGTAAACGCATTGAAGCGCTCCTTTACGTCGTATTTTGCCCGTTCCACGCTTCGCCAGAGACAGAGGGACATCACAGGCGCGAAAAGAAGCAGCCAGGACTCAAAAATCTGTACCTGGTTATACTGTTCATTGGTGAGCAGCCGGGTAAATACCGGGGTGGTTAAAAAGGTAATGCCCCGCACAAAAAGCTGGGAAATCACATAGAATAACCCAGCCTTCAATGCAAGGCGGTTGAGGGACTTCGTCCCTTCCTGTTTCTTTGCCATACGCGTCTCCTTATTCTTTTACGTTGCAGACGAAGCAGCGGAGCTTTCCGTTTGGATCCGGGGGCAGGACGTCCAGCCACCGGATATCGATCCGGAATTCGTCTCCGTAAAGCTCCTCAAGACGCTGCCGGAAGAAGCGGTCGATCTCCTCTCTGGTGTAGGTGGTATCCTTGGGATCCGGCACCAGCTCTACTCTCAGGTCATGGTACGTATCCTGAACATAGCGGAACTGGGCGATGCCGGTGATTCCGTTGGGAATCTTGCGCAGCTCCAGCACGGAGGTGGGCTCTCCCTTCTCATGCTTTACCATATCGTTGAGACGGCCGTGGATCTTTGTGATAAAGCGGATGCCTTCCCTGGTAAAAGAGGAGGCCATATCGCCGATGTCGTAGTTGATAATGGGGAAGTCTGTTTTGAAAAGCGGGGTGATGATCACCCGTCCCTGATCCGCCAGACGTCCCTGGTCGTCGTAAATATTTACCACATGGGTATCGTTGCAGATGTCGTAATAATCCTTTCCCGGCGCCTTGACCACGCAGTTTCCGGTTTCGTCGGAACCGTAGGCGTCCACCAGGCCGGGGCCGAAGGTCTTCTTCAGAATCTTCTGGGTCATCTCGTCCACCATCTCGCTCACCGGGATATACCATTTCGGTTTGCGGATGCTCAGATTGTGCTCCTGGGCGTAGAGGGCGATGCGGACGATGCAGTTTTTCCTAAGACAGATGAGATCCGGAGCGTATTCGTTCAGCTCCTGAATCACCCTGGCGGTTTCGTCTCCTACGCAGCGCTTCTCGGAAAGAATCCGTCTCTGGAGAATTCCAAAGCGCTGAAGAAAGGAATCCCGCTGCTTTTTTTCTTTGCGGTAGCTGGATTCAAAAGAGATCATTTTCCCAAAGAACGGGTTGTATCCCAGAGTCATGAGAATTCGGATCCAGTTGGCGTTGGTGATGGCGTGCTCCCGCTGGGACTGATACAGGCGCAGCGGGACTCCGGTGGAACCGCTGGTACTGGTGGCGTCCCAGGAATCTCTGGTTTTGGGATTCTGCTCGTAGAGCTCCCGCATCCAGGCGCGCAGCTCATCCTTGGTGAGAAGAGGGAACTTGGCCAGATCCTCGCTGCTGTGGAAATCTTCGGGAGTCAGATGGCATTCCTCGAAGCGTTTCCGGTAGAAGGGGATCTCATAAGCTTTCTTCATAAGACGGTAAACATTCCGGTTCTGTCTGCGCTTCGCCTTCTTCAGGTTCTGAGGCACTTTTTTCTTTAAGACAAGCAGATAGCCAAAGGTCATTACATTGATCAGCTTTTTTGATAAACCCATAACGCACGCTCCTTTTTTTCATTCCTTTAGCAGTATAGCAGAAATGGGGGATGGTGACAAGTTTCGGATGGAATTGTTTAGAGACAGTTAAAGAAAATTTCAGAATTTCAAGGGTTAAAATACATAAGAATGTATGATAGAATAAATTGATAACGGCGTGGGGAAACCAGGCCGGACGCAGAGAGAAAACAGCCGGAAAAAGGCGTTGGATTGAGGAAAGAAGTATGAAAACACAGCAGGATCAGATACCGGAAGAATCCGCTTCCCAGGAAAACGCCTTTCAGGAGGCGGACGCCGGAAAGGTGGAGAGCAAAGCGCTGTGGGAGAACATTCAGGCGCTGCTGAAGAAATTTAAAAAAGCGAAGGTGATCCCGGAGGAATATCAGCTTCCGGAGCATACGGCGCCCTTAAACCGGTGCAGGCCGGAGATTTCCGCAGGCCTGACGGAGGCGCAGGTTTTGGAGCGCGTTTCCTATGGAGCGGTGAACACGCCGGTGGAGTCCCCTTCCAAATCCACAAAAGAAATTATATGCAGCAATGTCTTTACCTATTTTAATTTAGTTTTCTTTATCATCGCCGTTTTGCTTTGCCTGGTGGGATCCTTCCGGGATCTTACTTTTCTGCCGGTGGTGCTGGCGAATACGTTCATCGGCATTATCCAGGAGCTGAGGGCGAAGAAGGTGCTGGATGATCTGAGCATTTTAAACGCGCCCAGGTCTACCGTGATCCGGGATGGTCAGGAGAAGACCATTCCCGCGGAAGAACTGGTGCTGGACGATGTCGTCGTCTTCCGGGCGGGCAATCAGATCCCGGCGGACGCCGTGGTGGAAGAGGGGGAGGTTCTGGTCAACGAATCCCTCATAACCGGCGAGGCGGATCAGATCTCCAAGAAGCATGGCGATACGCTGCTTTCCGGAAGCTTTATCGTGTCCGGAGAATGCCGGGCCAGAGTTGAGCAGGTGGGAAAAGATTCCTACGTTTCGTCCCTGACCCTGGAGGCGAAGGCCATGAACGACGAAGAGCTTTCCGAGATGATCCGTTCTCTGGACCGTCTGGTAAAGATTGTGGGGATTGTGATCATTCCCATCGGCATCGTGCTTTTCAGCCAGCAGTTTTTCATCGGAGGATCCTCGGTACGGGAGAGCGTTACGGCTACGGTGGCCGCCGTCATCGGAATGATCCCGGAGGGGCTTTATCTTCTGGCCAGCGTGGCTCTTGCCGTCAGCGTGATGCGGCTGGCCATGCAGAAGGTTCTGGTTCACAATATGAAATGCATCGAGACCCTGGCGCGGGTAGACGTGCTGTGCGTTGACAAGACCGGAACGATTACGGACAATACCATGACGGTGAAGAAGCTTCTTCCTCTGCGGGGGAAGAAGGAGGATTCCCAGGAAGAAACGGAGAAAACCGGGCAGGAAGAGGCGGACTTTTCCGCGGAAGAGCGCGGCGAAGTGGAGCTTGCCCTGGGAGATTTCGCCGCGGCCATGGCTACGGACAACATCACGATGAAGGCGGTGAAGGAAGCCTTCCGCAAACGCAGCGGGAAGCGGCCGGAACGGATCTTCCCGTTTACCTCAGAAAACAAGTACAGCGGAGCCTCCTTTGAGGACGCGCAGTACGTTCTGGGCGCGCCGGAGTTTATCCTGCGCAGCCAGTATCCGGAATACGCGCCGCAGATCGAGAAGTGGAGCGGACAGGGCTACCGCGTTTTGGTGTTCGCGAAATATGAGGGAACCCTGGAGGGAAAACCCCTCACAGAACCGGCCGTCCCTATGGGGATGGTGCTTCTGGCGAACCCGGTGCGGGTGAACGCCAAGGAGACGTTTCATTATTTCGCGAAGCAGGGCGTGGAGATCAAGGTCATCTCCGGAGACAATCCTGTGACGGTCTCCCAGATAGCGGCGGAGGCAGGGATCGACGGCGCCGAGAACTATGTGGACGCTTCTACGCTCTATGAGGAGGAAGAGCTTGTGAAAGCTGCCTCCGCTTATACGGTGTTCGGACGGGTGAAGCCGGAGCAGAAGCGCCAGCTGGTGAGCGCGCTGAAAAAGGCGGGGCACACCGTGGCGATGACGGGAGACGGAGTAAACGATATTCTGGCGCTGAAAGACGCGGACTGCAGCATTGCCATGGCGTCGGGAAGCGACGCGGCGGCCCAGGCCGCGCAGATTGTCCTTCTGGAATCTGACTTTTCCAAGATGCCCTCCGTAGTGGCGGAAGGGCGCAGAGTGGTAAACAACATTGAGAGGACGGCCAGCCTGTTCCTGGTGAAAAATATTTTCTCCCTGTTCCTCTCCATCTTTTCCATAATCCTGATGGTGAATTATCCTCTGGAACCCTCCCAGATCTCCCTGATCAGTATGTT
>CALWMW010000005.1 GCA_944382085.1 uncultured Lachnospiraceae bacterium
GGTGTCCAGGCCGGTGTACACGCTGGAATATTATCCCTGCATTTTTCAGGCGTATTCCGAGGAGCTTTTTGAGCCTTTCCTGAAAGAAAGGAACCCGGAACTGCTTCATAACGCGGATCTTCTCGCGAAATCCGTAGCGGCGTATAAGCCCTACGACGCCTTCGGTTCCAAGGAAGGATTTTTGAAATTTGCCCGGTATGGCGAGCTGAGCGGCCCGTTTCTTCAGGTGCTGCATCCGTTTTCCAGGGAAGTCCGCAGAGAGATCCTGAGAAGAATCGCGGAGAGATGTAGGCAGGGGCTGTACCGGCTGCATCTTGTGCCGGAAGGATTTTTATCTCCTTTCCCCAGGATCGGACTGGAGCTTTATGAGAACCGTACCATTGCGCTGATTTCCTGCGCAAGTTTAAATTCCTACTCGGTTTTAAACGAGAAGACGCTGTATGGAGCCTTTGAGGATTACTTCAGCAGCATTCTGGAGCATCCTGAGGTTTCCTCTGCAGAAGAGACCGCCCGCTTTCTGGACGAACTGCAGAAGGAACTGGCCTGACGCCCCCCCAAGTCTGCAAAGACTGCATATAAGAAGACCGGAAGCCTCTTTGTCTGGCTTCCGGTCTTCTGCGTCAGTGTTACTTTTCTTCCGGTATCCATACCCGCATCTGGTTTTCACCCCGGTTGGACCAGGCGTAATAAGGAATTGCATGGAGAAGGCAGGGAATCTGCTCCGGCTTCCGGTCGGAATAAAGCTCTTCCTGAGGCGCGCTTACGTATCCTTCCAGTTCCAGAGGGATAATCCCGGAGAGAAGAGAGGCGTCATAGGGAAGCGCTTTGGCAGCTCCATTTTCTTTCAGACGCAGGGAGAGAACGTCTCCGCCGTTATCTACGCCCTCCAGGCAGTAAACCAGCGGCCCTCTCTGAATGCAGGCGGAACCTGTATCGGCCGCCACCTTGGAGGAGGCGTACAGGCGGCGGATGGAATCATCCAGGTACAGGGTGATCTCGTCTCCGTCTGCCGTTTCGACGTAAAGGTATCCTTTCACCAGATTCTGAGGAAGAGCCTGGCCGTTCTTTTCCGCTTTCCAGGAACGGGACCAGCCGGGAATGCGAAGCGCCAGAGTTTTTCCACCTTTTTCGATCCGGTAGGTGACCTGGAAGCCATAAGGATATTCGGTTTCACAGAGGAAGGAGAGTCCGTTTTCCATGGTTACCTTTCCTTCGGTAATCAAATGGCAGAAACCGGTGGTTTCATTTTCTCCGTAAGCGTACATACCGATGGACTCAATCAGCCTTGCCGCATTGGGCGGGCAGCAGGCGCAGGCGTACCAGCTGGGACGCACAATGAGGGAATGGAGATGAGTCTGGGCTTTTCCGGAAACGCCGGGGACTGCTTCCAGAGGATTTACGTAGAAGAAATGGCGTCCGTCCAGCTGAATACCGGCCAGCACCGTATTGTAGAAAGCGCGTTCCATTACGTCCGCGTACCGCCGGTCCGGATCCAGTTCCAGCATGCGGGAAGCAAAAAACATCAGTCCGATGGAAGCGCAGGTTTCTCCGTAGACGGTATCGTTGGGAAGATGATAATCCACGGTAAACGCTTCCCCGATCACGGTGGAGCCGATGGCGCCTGTCACATACATCCGGCGGTTTACAATGCTGTCCCAGAGGGCGCGGCAGGCTTCCAAAAGCTCCGCCTCTCCGGTCAGAGAAGCAAGATCCGCCATGGCCGTATACAGATAGACGGCGCGTACGCTGTGTCCCACCGCGTCCTTCATCTTGCGGACCGGCATATGGGACTGCTGGTATTCTCCGTTGTTCGGATCGTTTCCCCAGATGGACCAGTCTCTGGCTTCTGCCTCTTTCCGATAGAACTCCGTGTCAACGCCCCGGACGTTGATAAAATGCTGGGCCAGCTCCAGGCATTTCTGATTTCCGGTGAGATGGTACAGTTTCAGAAGCGCCAGCTCGATTTCCGGATGACCCGGAAAGCCGGGCGCCTTTTCTTCGATGAAGTGCCGGTAAATGCAGTCAACATTTTGCTCCATGATTTTCAAAAGAGAGTCCTTTCCCGTAGCCTGGTAAAAGGCTGCGGCAGCCTCCATCATATGGCCGGAACAGTACAGCTCATGTCCCTCCAGGAGATCCTTAAACCGCTTTTCTTTTCCGTTTAAGGTGAAATACGTATTCAGATATCCGTCCGTATCCTGTGCTTCCCCGATCAGGCGAATGACGTCGTCCAGTTCTTTCTCCAGTTCGGGATCCGGATGGTTGATCAGGCTGAAGGAAGCCGCCTCAATCCACTTGGCAAGATCGCTGTCCTGGAACACCATGCCGTAAAAGCCTTCTTCCGGCTGTTCCCCTTTCAGCAGGCGGGCTGTGTTTTGAAAATTGGCGATCACATGGCTTTTCTCGGTTCCGGGGATTCTATCCCACAGAACGTCGTACTGATAAGGGATCATTTCTTTGCGAACCAGTTCCTGGTAGCGGTGAATGAATCCGGTTCCGCTTTGATAGGAACCGGGTCTAAGCTGCTGCTGTTTTTTCATAGGTACCTCCTTTTTAAGCGTTGCATAGTTGGATTTCCTGTATTATAATCTACTGCGTATCTGAAAAACATAGGTTATTTTCTTGTATATATGGAGAATTTACATATGATCCAGAATCAGGGGGAAATACGGCTTGACACTTCGGCGCTTCCGCTGATGGAAGAAATGGGATTTATTACGGCTCCGATGGACTTTGTGCACGCGGACCGGGTCGTGGATTTTCACGTATTCATTTATGTCACAAAGGGCGAGCTTTCCGTAACCGAAGAGGGGAAGGATTACCGGCTGGGGCCCGGAGAGGCGGTTTTTCTGAAAGCGGGACTGCATCACTATGGGAAGAAAAAGATTCTTGCCGGTACGGCCTGGTACTATATTCACTTCCGGCTGGATCAGAAGATTCCATGCCGGGAATTTGTCCCGTCTTCCCGGCCGGCCTTTCACCAGGACTGCCGGGAGGCGCTTTGCGGGACGCGGATCCCCAAAACCATTTTAAACCTTCCGGGAACGCCGGCAGAGAGAAAGCTTCTGGAGCTGTGGGGAGTCTGCCGGGAATCCGATCCGTTCCGGGACTTTACCATGAACTATCTTCTTTATGGGTTTCTAAGAGAGTGCGCGCTGCTGAGGTTTCAGGATTTTTTGAAAGAACTTTCCCTGGCGGACCGGATTGCCCTGTATCTGGAACGCCATGCCGGAGAAGGCTTTTCTTCCAGAAAACTGGAACGGGAATTTTTTCTTTCCTATAAATATCTGGCCAGCGTTTTCAAAAAAGAAAAGGGGATGTCGGCGGGAGAATACCACACCAGGCTGCGGATCCAGAGAGCCTGCGGGATGCTTCGGGCTACGTCTCTTAGGATCAGCGAGATCAGCGAGGCGGTAGGGTATCCGGATCCCCTTTACTTCAGCCGGGTGTTCCGGCAGATTATGGGCATGGGACCGAGAGAGTGGAGAAGAAAGATTCCCTTTCAGGATGAAACCGGACTGCGAAAGAGGAATGAATAGAAGACGGAGGCTAAAATCGTGAAAAAGATACTTTACGCGGGAATTGACGTAGGCTCAACCACTACGAAGCTGGTGGTGACGGAAAAGCGGACGGGGGACATTCTGTACTCCTCCTATAGACGGCATGAGGCGGTGCAGAGCAAAAGCGTCCGGGACTGCCTGGAAACACTGGACAGAAGGTTTGGCAGAGATGAGATCCATCTCGCCCTTACCGGTTCCGGCTCCAAAACGCTGGCGGAACGGCTGAATCTGCCGTACATTCAGGAAACGGTGGCGAATTCCATCGCGGTCCGGCGGCTGTATGGCGATATGGGAACCGCCATCGAACTGGGAGGGCAGGACGCCAAGATTATTTTTTTCCAGAAGGATGCCAGAACCGGCGCGCTGAATGTGGCGGATATGCGGATGAACGGAAGTTGCGCCGGGGGAACGGGAGCGTTTCTTGACGAGATGGCTTCCGTGCTGAAAATTCCGGTAGAACAGTTGAATGAATACGCGAAGCGCGGGAAAGCGGTCTATGATATTTCCGGCCGGTGCGGCGTCTATGCCAAGACGGATATCCAGCCTCTTTTAAACCAGGGGATCGCCAGGGAGGATCTGGCCCTGTCTTCCTTCCACGCCGTAGCGAAGCAGACCATCGGAGGACTGGCCCAGGGACTGGAGATCCGGGGACCGGTGATTTTTGAAGGCGGACCGCTGAATTTTAACCCGGTTCTGGTAGACGTTTTCGCAAAAAGACTGGAGCTGGACGAAGGAGAGATTATCCGGCCGGAGAATGCTAAGATTATGATGGCCTACGGAGCGGCGCTGTCCATCGGGGAGATGTTCGGCGAAGGGGCGGGAATCCGTCCAGGCAGGCTGATCCAGAGACTGGAACAGCTGGAGCAAGAAAAAAGAAGTCAGCCGGAAGAGGGGACGGCTCCGTTTTTTAAAGAGGAGCAGGAGAAAGCCGCGTTCCTGGCAAGGGTTCACAGCCCGGAACCGGAAAGAAAGCCTAAGGGGGAAGAAGCGGCGGGAGGAACCGTTAAAGCTTATCTGGGAATCGATTCCGGCAGTACCACTACCAAGTTTGTTCTTCTGGATGAGAAAGAGAATATTCTGGACCACTTTTACGCTTCCAATGGCGGCGATCCTCTGGAAGTAGCCAGGACGGCTCTGCTGAGCCTCAGAGACCGGTACCGGAAGAAAGGCGTAAAACTGGAAATTCTGGGAGCGGGGGCTACCGGATACGGAGAGCTGATGTTCCAGAAAGCGTTTTCCACGGAATATCACGTGGTGGAAACCGTGGCTCACGCCAGAGCGGCGGCCAAGTACGTTCCGGAGGCTACGTTCATTCTGGACATCGGCGGCCAGGATATGAAAGCCATCTGGCTGGATCGGGGAATCATTACGAATATTGTGGTGAACGAGGCCTGCTCTTCCGGCTGCGGATCCTTTCTGGAGAATTTTGCGTCCTCCCTTGGAATCCGGGTAGAGGAGATCGCGGAAAAAGCCTTTGCTTCCAGGAGCCCGGCTGCCCTGGGAAGCCGCTGTACTGTGTTTATGAACAGCAGCATCGTGACCGCCCAGCGAAGCGGCAAGCAGCCGGAAGATATTATGGCGGGGCTCTGCCGTTCCATTATTGAAAATGTTTTTACGAAAGTGATCCGGATTTCCAACGCGGAGTCTCTGGGAGACAAAATCGTGGTCCAGGGAGGAACCTTTCAGAATGACGCGGTGCTGCGGGCCATGGAGCAGTATCTGGGAAGAGAGGTGCTGCGGCCGCCCTATCCGGGGATTATGGGAGCCATAGGGGCGGCTCTTCTGACGAAGGAAGCCATGGAAAAAGCAGAAGAAAGAGGAGAGAAGGCGAAGCGGACGTTTATCGGGCTGGATGCCCTGGAGACCTTTACGTGGACGCAGGAAGTAAACGCGCCCTGCCCCTTCTGCGGCAACCACTGCAAACGCACGGTTTTAAGATTTCCAAATGGAAATTCCTGGGTTACCAACAACCGGTGCGAGCGGGGAGAGGTTCTGGGAGACCCGAAAGACCAGGAAGTGCAAAGGCAGGCGCGGGAAAAGCTTCAGAAGGCGAACGGAACGGCAAACCTTTTCAAGGTAAGAGAAAAACTTCTTTTTCAGGAGTATCCCATCCGGGAGGACGCGCCGGCCAGAAAAGAAGTGATTGGAATCCCCTGCGTGCTCTCTTTCTGGGACACGGCTCCTTTCTGGACGACCTTTTTTAGAAGTCTTGGATTTCAGGTGAAGCTGTCTGATCCCAGCACCCGCGCCATGTATGAAAGCGGCCTTTATGCCGTCACCTCCGACACCGTGTGTTTTCCGGCCAAGCTGGTGCACGGCCATCTGAGAAACCTGGCGAAGCATAAGGTTGACCGGATCTTTATGCCTTCCGTGGCTACGGTGCATTCGGAGAATACGGAATCTACCAGCGAATCCATGTGCGCTGTGGTAAAAGGGTATCCCCTGGTGATAAAAAATTCCGATTCGCCCAAGAAGCGCTGGGGGATTCCTTTTGACGCTCCGCTGTTTTACTGGTATGAGAAAAAGGACCGGGATCGCCAACTGATGGATTATATGCGGGAAACCTGGCAGATTCCGGGAGAAGATACGAAGCAGGCGATCCGGTACGCGGACCGGGCCTACCGTTCCTTTCAAAGCACTCTCCTGGAAGAAGGAAAGAAGGTGCTGGAACAGCTGCAGGGCACGGAAAAATTCGCAGTGGTTCTGGCTTCCCGACCGTACCAGAACGACGGCCTGGTGAACCACCATCTGCCGGAGTTGTTCGTATCCATGGGAATTCCGGTGCTGACCGTGGATTCCCTTCCGGACGCGCAGAAGGTTGATTTAAGCAGAAGCACGCTGGACATTGTGAACAATTATCATGCCCGGATGCTCACCGCAGCGATCCAGGCGGCAAGAAGCGAAAATCTGGAATACGTACAGATCGTGAGCTTTGGCTGCGGACACGACGCGTATCTTTCCGATGAAATCACCCGTCTCATGGGAGAGATTTCCGGGAAGACGCCTCTGGTTCTGAAAGTGGACGAGAGCGATATCCAGGGACCTTTGCGGATCCGGGTGCGTTCCTTCCTGGAGACGCTTCGCCTTCGCAGAGAGGAGCGCGCCCACTTTTTGGCAAGAGAGCTTCCGGATCCTTATCCGGTGAAATTCACGGCAGCCTGCAAGAAAGAAAAAACGGTTCTGGTTCCCAATACCTCCCATGCCTTCAGC
>CALWMW010000006.1 GCA_944382085.1 uncultured Lachnospiraceae bacterium
CAAATGCATAAAGTGCGGAAAGTGCGTAACACATTGCAGTATGGACATTAAGCGGGTGGGAGACCGGGAATGCATCCACTGCGGAGCATGCAGGAGCGTCTGCCCCGTGCACGCCATTTCCTGGAAGAATCCCCTCAGGGAGATCAGAACGATCCGAAAAGAAAAAAGAAAAGAAGGAGAAAAGAGATGAAAAAAGTTACGTTCAAGCTGGGCGCTTTGGCAGTTTTGGCCGCTCTTTTGCTGGCCGTGGGAGGCTGCGGGCAGGAGAAGGAAGAAAAATCGGTTCAGACAGAGTCGGCCGCGGCGGAAGAGGAGACTTTGGAGACAGAGGACGCAGCGGAACTTGCCCCGGATTTTGAAACCGTGCTGGCAGACGGGACAGAGGTGAACCTGTCAGATTACCGGGGGAAGAAAGTGCTTCTGAATTTCTGGGCTACCTGGTGCGGATACTGTATTATGGAATTTCCGGCCCTGGACCGGCTGAGCCGGGACTACGCGGACGAGCTGGTCGTTCTGGCCATTGACTGCGGGGAAGACGAAGCCACGGTACAGGCTTTACTGGAGAAAAATGAATACAGCTTTCTGGTGGGAATGGATGAGGACTACGAGATTCAGAGGCTGTATCCCACCAATGGAATCCCCTATACCGTTCTGATCGGGGAGGAGGGGGAAGTCCTTCACAGAACGACAGGAATTCCCTCCAGGGAAGAAGACGAGATTTATGAGTATTACAAAGAAAATCTGGGCTTGGAATAGAGAAAAGCAGGAACCTCTATTTCCCGACAACCCTTTTTATGAAAGGGAAGAGACAATCCCAAATAAATGTGCTATACTGGCAGAAGCAGGGAGGGAAATTTTATGGAAAACAAAATGCGGAAAAAAATATGGATTGTCCTGATCGCTTTTTTGCTGCTGGCACAGCCTTCAGCGGCATCGCTTCCTTTTATGAGGGGAACCGTCATTACAGCAGAAGCAGCCTCCAGGAAGGTTTCCCTGAGCAAAAAGAAGCTTTCCATGGCCATAGCGGGGAAAACAACGGTCCAGCTGCGCAATATTAACAGAAAAAAGAAGATTACCTGGAGCAGCAGCAACAAGAAAATCGCTTCTGTAAAAAAGCAGGCCGGCGGCAAAGCGGTTGTGACGGCAAACAAAGCCGGCAAGGCAGTGATCACCGCAAAATACGCCGGAAAAAAATATCAGATCCGGGTGACGGTTAAAAGCCCGGCCTTGAGCAAAAAATCCTTAACCATAAAAGCGGGCAAAAAGATATCGATTGAACTGAAAAATACGGCTGCCTCTAAAAAGGTAACCTGGAAGTCTTCCAAATCATCCGTTGCCTCCGTAAAAGCCGGAAGCAAAGGGAAGGCTACTATTACAGCCCGGAAAAAGGGCACCGCGAAAATCACAGCCCTTTACAGAGGAAAGAAATTTACATGCACCGTAAAGGTCAGCGCGCCCGCTCCAAAGTTAAGCGCCAAATCCAAAACGCTGTACAAAGGAAAGAGTTTTACGCTGGAATTAAAAAATGCCCCCTCTTCTGTCAAGTGGGCTACCAGCAATAAGAAAATCGCCGCGATAAAAAAGATTTCAAAAAGCAAGTATAAAGTAACGGCCAAAAAAGCGGGAACGGCAAAAATCACGGCAAAGGCAGGCGGAAAAACCTATACCTGTAAAATAACCGTAAAGAACAAAGCGGGAAGCCAGAATACAGCGGCAAATTCCGGAACAGCCATTAACCAGGCAGGCAGCCGGAAATATACGTATGATATGGTTGTACTGAACCGGTATGAGCTTTACACCGGCGTTCCCATCGTTGTATATGTAAAGACCAATGATCCGACTTTCAGTGCTGCTGACATTCAACTGGAAAAAGGAAAGAAAACGAATGTTATGGCATCTTATGCCGATGTCCGCTATGTGGGGAACTATGAGCCCAATGTGCTTTACTCTGAGTACAAGGTAGCCGGCGGCTATCTGGTAACCTTTGAGACCGAACAGGCGGGCGATAATACGATGCTCATCTACGGCGGCAACTCCTGGATCCCGCAGGTGGTGGCAAAGGAAAAAATTACCGTACATAACTTTAAGCAGGCCGAACAGGCATGGCTGAAAAAAATCCTGGCCCAGGAAACCAACAGTTCCATGACGGCGGATGAAAAAATGACTGCCCTGGCAGATTATGTCCGAGAGAACTTTCGGTACACGCCCAGCTACAACGGCGCTGTGGTGGATCTTGTGTCGAAAAAGGGCGCTTATTTTGAAAACCATATTGCGGACTGTATCACAGCCACCAACATTATGTGTAACTTTGCAGACCTGCTGGGGCTTAAAAATGAAGCCACCTACGCAGGGTATCTGAATCATTATTACACCACTGCCTGGATCAGCGGAAAAGCGTATACCTATGACGCCTCGCCTCTTTCCGGGACCGGAGCGCTCTCCAGGATTGATTACGTCATATAGAGAAACAACAGAGGCTCTTAATTTCTCATCCTTCATCCGGGATGCTATTTATTCTTTCGCTTCCCTTTCACCAGCCTTCCCCAGCCCAGGGGGTATCCCCCTGGGCAGACCAGAAGCCGGCCGGAAGAAAGGGAAGCTTCTTTTTTTAAACGGTGATCAGTTCGTAACTGCGGGTTCCCAGACCGATTTTTTCCCCATGGGCCAGACAGCTTTCCCACTCGGATTCCGGCGCGGAATTCACGAAATGGTCGTGGTGATCCACAAAGCCGGGAGTCGCCAGGTTGCGGGTGAGCTGGCTGTCCGGAAGAGGCGTGGCTGCGAGACAGGCGTCCGCGCAGGCCTGATCCAGAGCCACCGGATCAAAGGAAGCCATCATGCCGATGTTGGGAAGAATCGGCACGTCGTTTTCTCCGTGGCAGTCGCAGTTTGGCGAGATGTCTATGATCAGGGAAACGTGGAAATTCGGCCTTCCGTCCACCACGGCTTTCGCGTATTCCGCCATGCGGCAGTTCAGCTGGGAGACGGCCGCGTCGTTGGTAAAGGAGATGGCGTCGAAGCTGCAGGCGCCCAGACATCTGCCGCATCCTGCGCAGGCTTCTTCATCTACCGTCATTTTTTTCGTCTCCGGGTTATATACCAGTCCCTGGTTCGCGCACTCCTTCTGGCAGCGGCGGCATCCACGGCATTTGTCCGGATTGATATGCGGTTTGCCGTTGCTGTGCTGCTCTTTCTTCCCGGCTCTGGAGCCGCAGCCCATGCCCGGGTTCTTCAGGGTCCCGCCGAAACCGGTCATCTCATGCCCTTTAAAATGGGTAAGGCTGATGATGATATCCGCATCCATAATGGCCCGTCCGATCTTCGCTTCTTTTATGTACTCGCCGCCCTTTACCGGGACTGCAATATCGTCCGTTCCCTTCAGGCCGTCGCCGATGAGAATGGGACATCCGGCGGAGAGAGGGGTGAAGCCGTTCTCCCAGGCGCAGTAAAGATGCTCCAGAGCGTTCTTGCGGCTGCCGGGATAGAGGGTGTTGCAGTCTGTGAGGTAGGGTAATCCCCCCAGCTCTTTTACCACGTCCACCACGGCTTTCGCGTAGTTGGGGCGCAGGAAGCTGACGTTGCCCATTTCTCCGAAATGCATTTTGATCGCGACAAATTTTTTCTCCATATCAATGGTTCCAATGCCCGCTTTTTTCAGAAGCTTTTTCAGCTTGGCGGGAAGTCCGTCCCCGAAGGGCTCGGTGTGAAGGTCCGTAAAATATACATTCGCTTTTTCCATAGCAAGGCTCCTTTCTGACGGCGGTGTTTCACGCCGCTTCCTGTTTATTATACAACGGAATCCCAGAACCTGGAAAGGGTGAATTTTTCAGAATTGGAAGGAAATGATTCCAAATCGGAAAGAAACCTCAGACAAAACGAATTGAAGCGCCTCCGTTTTCGGGATATACTGAAAGAAAAGAAAAAGAGACGGAAAGGAGAAGGATACAATGGAGGTAAAGTGGAGATTTCTGGAGAAGGAACGCTGCTGGGCCTGGGAGAATGTGCCTTACTGTCAGCGGCCGGAGGTTCCCAGGGAACAGTGTATGCATATTTTTGTGCCGGAGGTTTTTTTAAAGGAGAACGGAACCATAAGCGACCAAAGACATAAGAACGGGTTTACCGCAGCCACGGTTCCGGTGATATTTGAGAACGGCTTGGGAGGGTACCGGGAGTCGGAGCCTTTTTATCCGGAGGATCCCAAAAGCGGAGGCCGGGAGTTTCTGGAGGCCGGCTTTGTATACGTCTCCTGCGGCTGCCGGGGCAGAAGCTCTCTCAATGCGGAGGGGGTGCGCTGCGGGAAATCCCCCCTGTCTCTCGTCGATTTAAAGGCAGGCATCCGCTTTCTGAAGCATCTTGCCGGGAAAATTCCAGGGGACATGGAAAAGATTGTCTCTGTGGGGATCAGCGCGGGCGGCGCGATGAGCAGCCTTCTGGGAGTGACCGGGAACAGCCCGCTGTATGAGAGGGAGCTGGAAGGGATGGGAGCCGTCTGCTCGGAGACGGATCATATTTTTGCCGCTCAGTGTTACTGCCCCATTCTTGACCTGGATCATGCGGATCTGGCTTATGAATGGATGTTCCAGGGAAAATTCCATTATACGGGGATGCCATTTGTGGGATTTGGTGCAGGAGAACTGACCCCTTATACGAAAGCGCTTTCCAGAGAAATGGCGGCGGCTTATCCGGAGTACTTCAACGGCCTGAAGCTGCGGGATCCGGATACCGGCGAGATTCTTCAGATCGGGAAAAAGCGAGAAGGCTCCGCCTGCGCGTACCTTAGGAAAAAACTGGAAGAATCCGCGGCGAAATATCTGAACAGAATGGAACAGGAGCAGGGCAGAAACGCGGTAGAAACGTATCTGTCAGACAAAACGTCCTGGCTTTCCTGGGAAGCGGGAAACGTAAGGATTACTTCTCTTGACCGTATGTTGGATACGTACCATAAGAGACTGAAGAAATGCCCTGCGTTCGACGATCTGGATTTGATTCAGGCGGAGAACCAGGAATTTGGAACGCCGCAGCAGGATAAAATGCATTTTGATACCTTTCTGGCTCCGATTATGGAAAAACTGGCGCAGGAATATCCGGAGGAAAGCAAACGGTATCAGAAAGGCTATCAGGAGATCCAAAAAGACGAAGGGCTGGCAGACAGAAAATACCGGATCAATCCCCTGAATTTTATCGGGACCGGAGAAAAAGGGGATCTGGCTCCCCGCTTCAGAATCCGGGTGGGATCCATGGACGCGGATACTTCGCTTATGATGACGATGATTCTGGCCCTGAAGCTGGCGGAAACGGGAAAGGTCCTGGCAGATTATGAGATTGTCTGGGAAGAAGGACACGGACGGGCGGATGATCCGGGAGAAGTGATCCGATGGATCCATGAAATCTGCGGGACGACCTGTTTTTCTTTACCTGTTTTTTACAAAGATTACCTGTAAGAAAGATAGAGAAAAAATGTAAAATCCGTCAAAATAAAAAAAGATTTCATTTGCGGATGTACAGGAGAGACGGAATGGGAAATACAGGAAAAAGAAAAACTTTGAAAAAAGGATTAGCTGCGGCGGCTTTGAGCCTGCTCGCCGTTTTTTTTCTTTGGGTCTTCGATCAGATTCCGGAAAAGGAGGACGCGGGGAGGGTTTTAAAAATCCTTTCCGGTTCTGAGAATCAGGAGCTGGAAGGGATTATAGAGGCCTGCGCGGAAGAGACCGGAGTAGAGATACAGATGGATTATCAGGGTTCCGTGGATATCATGCGTCAACTGCAGGAGGGCGCGGAAGGTTACGACGCAGTCTGGCCGGCCAGCAGCATCTGGATTTCCCTGGGGGACGAACAGCATCTGGTGAAGCACAACCAGTCGATTTCTCTGAATCCCGTAGTCTTTGGAATACGGGAAAGTCTCGCCAGAAAGCTGGGCTTCACAGAAGGGGAGGTATCCGTCGAGGATCTTCTTCGTGCGATTCAGGAAGGGAAAATGAGCTTCTGCATGACCAGCGCCACCCAGTCCAATTCCGGAGCCAGCGCTTATATTGGCTTCCTATACGCGCTTCTGGGGAAGCAGGAGGGGATGACCGCACAGGATCTTCAGGATCCAAAGCTGCAGGAAAAGATCCATGCGTTCCTTGACGGGGTAGAGCGCAGCTCCGGCAGTTCGGACTGGCTGAAGGAACTCTTTCTGGAAGAAGATTATGATGCGATGGTAAATTATGAGTGCCTTATTCTTGACGCGAACCGACAGCTTGCAGAGGAGGGAAAGGAACTGCTTTACGTGGTCTATCCCTATGACGGACTTTCCATTGCGGATTCTCCTCTTGGCTATGTGGATCATGGGGAGGAACAAAAAGAAGAAGATTTTCTTGCAGTGCAGGAATACCTTCTTTCCGGGGAAGTTCAAAAAGAGATAGAGGCTACAGGAAGAAGAATCCAGGCAAATGGCGTTTCAGCGGAAAATACAGAAATTTTTAATCCGGACTGGGGAATCGATACGGATCAGATTCTCTCGCCGATACAAATGCCGGATGCGGATATTCTTATGGAAGCGCTGAATCTGTACCAGACGAATTTTAAAAAGCCTTCTTTGAATTTGTATTGCCTTGATTTTTCAGGCAGTATGGAAGGCAGCGGAGAAGAGCAGCTGAAAGAGGCTATGGCGCAGATTCTGATCCAGGAAAACGCCGCGGAGAATTTTCTGCAGGCAAGCGCCGGGGAGGTGAATCTCGCGATTCTGTTTGACGATGGCATCAAAGTGATCCTTCGGGCAGCCGACGATTCGGATGAGTCCCTGAAAAAGCTGTATGAACAGATTGAAGAGATCGAGCCTTCCGGAGGGACGGATATTTATGATGCTGCGGCCAGAGCTTACGAACTGGCAGCGGGATATGATCTGGACGCGTACACTCCGGCGGTCATCCTGATGACGGATGGGAAATCCGAATATCATAAAACAAGATTCGAGCGGGCCAGGGAGAAAAGCGAGAAAGAGATTCCTGTGTTTTCCATTACTTTTGGAAGCGCAGATCCTTCCCAGCTGCAAGAACTGGCTGAGGAAACCGGAGGAAGAGTGTTCGACGGGACGGAGGATCTCACCGAAGCGTTTCGGAGTGTAAAGGGATATAACTGAGAAAAGGATTTTCATATGAAACAGAAGAAGAGAGAAAACCTCCATATTTTTGCCTCCGCTGCCGCAGCTTTCGTGGTATTCTGCCTTTTGTTTCTGGGGCAGGGTTGGAATCTGGTTCTTTGCATGATCCTGGCCGTTCTTCTGTACTTTGCTTTGCTTCTGCTCTTTAAACCGTCCGTTCGTATCGGCGGCGTTATCTTTTCCCAGGAAGAAAAGGGAGAACATTTCCAGAACCGTCTGGGGGAGGCGGGAGAAGATTATCTGAGGATGGAAAAAGCCGTAAAAAGAATCCGGGATGCCGGGATGAAAGAGAAATGCAGAAAACTTTCGGATACGGCGGAAGGGATTTTAAAATATCTGGAAGAGAATCCTCAGAAGGTGGCCGAAGCCAGACGCTATATTGATTATTACCAGGAGACGGCGGCTAATGTTCTGGAACATTATATCGAGCTTCAGGAGACAAAGCTTCAGACCGAGGAGATTTCGCGGCTGAAGGAGAGTACAGAAGAGACGGTGGGAATTTTGCAGGACGCTTTTAATCTCCAATTTGAAAAACTGATGCAGGACGAATTGATGAGTCTGGAAACGGATTTAGATCTTCTGAAACAGAATCTGGAATCAGAACGCAGTCTGCGTCTTTAGAAAAATAAAAACAGAGGAAAATGATTATGAAAAAAAAGGTACTGGGCCTTATTCTTCTGATCGTTGTGATGGGAGCGATTGGAACCGTCTCTCTCTTGAAACAGAATATGCCAAAGGAGATCCGGGTAAAAGGATATCTGGGAGGGGAAAAAATCGGATTTCTGGAAGATGCAGAGGTACAGGAGATTCTGGAAGAAAAATATGGAATTGCGGCAGACTACGCCAGAGCAGGCTCCCTGGATATGGTGACGGCGGATCTTACAGGAATGGATTATTTGTTTCCTTCCAGCAGCACGGCTCTTGAATATTACCAGGATCTTCACGGGGATCCGAGAAGAAGTGAGATCCTTTTGAATACTCCCATCGTGCTTTATACGCACAAGATGGTGTTGGACGCTTTTCAGAAGCAGGGGATTGCGGAAGAACGGGAGGGCGTCTGGTATCTGGATATGGAAAAGCTGACCGAGCTTCTGGAAGAAGGCGCTACCTGGGAGGAGATCGGACTTCCGGAGCTCTATGGAACGGTTTCTGTAGATACGACGGATCCTTCCAGATCGAATTCCGGGAATATGTTTTCCGCTCTCCTGGCAAATGTTTTAAACGGCGGAGAGGTGGTGACGGTGCAGTCGCTTCCGGATATTCTGCCGCGTTTGCAGAAGATTTTTGAAAATTTAGGATACATGGAGACCTCCTCCTCTGATTTGTTCAGTCAGTTTCTCAGAATGGGAGTAGGAGCGAAACCGCTGATTGCAGGATATGAAAGCCAGCTGATTGAATACGCGGCGGAAAACCCGGAGGAATGGGAGACGGTAAAGGGGGATATTAGAATGGTATATCCCACGCCGACCGTCTGGTCTTCCCATGTGCTCCTCGCATTGGATGAAAAAGGAGACGCTTTTACAGACGCCCTTATGGATGAAGAGATTCAGGAGCTGGCCTGGGAAAAACACGGGTTCCGCACAGCAGAATATCTGGCGCCGTCCGGAACAAAAACGGTTACCCTGGTAGGGGTGGCGGATTCTCTGACTCAGATTACGCAGATTCCAACGTATGAAGTGATGCGGGAAATAATAGAGAACTTGTAGTACGGCAGGGCATAAGAGCCAGACGGCTCTCTGAAAAGGAGAGGCGTCTGGCTTTTGTCATGAGGAAAGATTGAAAAGGAAGAGAAAGCTGGTATAATAAATGCGTAAGAGGGAGGATGGTTACATGAATCCAAAAAAGTATTGCGTGTTTGATTTTCACTGCGATACGATAAGCGCGATCTGTGAAAAGAAAAAGAACGGGGAACCCGCAGGCCTTAGGAGAAACGGTCTGAGTATTGATCTCGAAAAAATGCGGGAGGGAAATTATGCCCTCCAGACCTTTGCCCTTTTCCTGGACGCCGGGAAGGAGAAGGACTGTTTTCAGAAAGGAAAAGAACTCTATTCTGTTTTCCGGGAAGAGATGGAGAAAAACAGAACCTGGATCTCCCAGGCGGTTACGTTTGACGACATTCTGGAAAACGAAAAAAACGGAAAAATATCCGCGCTTCTTTCCCTGGAGGAAGGGGCTTCCTTTCAGGAAGCAGGAGAACAGCTTCGCTGGTTCCGAAAACGGGGGGCGCGGATCGCTACCTTTACCTGGAATTATGAGAATGAGCTGGGATATCCCAACCGGTTCTTCGATCCTTGGAAGCATCGGATCTGGAGCGAAGGAGAGAACAGGGGGCTGAAGGAAAAAGGGATTCAGATGCTGGAGCTTATGGAGGAACTGGGAGTGATCGCGGACGTTTCCCATCTCTCCGACGGGGGATTCTGGGACGTAGTGAAGTATGCGAAAAAACCCTTTCTGGCGACCCACTCCAACGCCAGGAGGATGGCCCCCAATGCGGCCAGAAATCTTACGGATGATATGATCCGCACCCTGGCCGAGCGGGGAGGAATTCTGGGGCTGAATTACTGCGTTTCTTTTGTGCGTCCGGACTGGCGGCCCGGTCAGGAGGGATCCCGGCTTAAGGAGCTGGTACGCCAGGCAAAGCACATCGTAAAGACAGGAGGAGAAGACTGCCTGGCCCTGGGTTCGGATTTTGATGGGATTGAAGAAAAACCGGAGATGGAAAACGCCGGTGGGATGCAGAAACTGGCGGAAGCCATGGAGGCAGCCGGCCTGTCCGGCCGCCAGGTTGAAAAGATATTCAGTGAAAATGCCAGAAGATTTCTGAGAGAGAATCTTTCGTAAGCTTACAGCCTCCGCCGCATCATTTCAGGATTTGTGCAGTACTGCAAAGCCGTGTCTTTCGTGACGCGGCCTTTTTTATACAGCTGCAGCAGGCTGCTGTCCATAGAAATCATGTCCTCTTTGGAAGAGGTGGCGATTATGCCGTCGATCTGATGGATCTTGCCGTCGCGGATGAGATTGCTGATGGCAGGATTCATCACCATGAGTTCGAAAGCCGGAATCATTTTGCCCTCCACATCGGGAACCAGCTGCTGAGAAATCACAGCCTTCAGTACCATGGAAAGCTGGAGCGCGATCTGACGCTGCTGACTGGGCTCAAAGACGTCAATGATACGGCTGACCGTATTGGCCGCGCCCAGGGTATGCAGGCTGGACAGAAGAAGATGCCCGGTTTCGGCTGCCGTCATGGCGGTCTGAATCGTCTCATAGTCCCGCATTTCCCCAAGCAGGATGACGTCGGGACTCTGGCGCAGGGCTGCCCGGAGCGCAACCAGATAATTCTTCGTGTCCGTGGCGATCTCTCGCTGCGTCACAATACTCTTCTTATGCCGGTGCAGAAACTCCAGAGGATCCTCCAGAGTGATGATATGGGCGGAGCGGGTTTCATTGATCCGGTCTACCAGGCAGGCGAGGGTGGTCGATTTCCCGCTTCCGGCAGGACCGGTGACCAGGACCATTCCTTTGGAAAAGGAGGAAAGCTCCATGACCGCTTCCGGAATGCCAAGGAGAGCCGGATCCGGCAGGGAGAAGGCGATGATCCGGATGACGGCCGCCAGAGAACCTCTCTGCTTAAAAGCGCTGACCCGGAACCGGGACAGGCCGGGGATGGAAAAAGAAAAATCATCGTCCCCTTTTTTCAGAAAAGGATCCATGCTTCTGGGAGAAGCCATAGCGTAAATCTGCCGGAGCAGTTCCTCCGTATCATCCGGCATCAGCCGCTCCCCAAGAAAACGGAGCGCCCCGTCCACTTTATAAGAAAGGGGGAGACCGGCGACGAGAAAGAGGTCGGAAGCTTTTTCACGGGTAACCTGTTCCAAAATAACAGCTGCGTCTAATTTTTCCTGCATGATGGTAAATCCTTTCTATAATTGGCGATTATATATGGCTGTCCTTACCGGGTTGATACACATCCTGATGGGTGTCCGGCGACCATTCCCTGGATGTTTCGCTCTTCCAGGAGGTGACCGTGAAGGAAGAGGGCTCCGACGGCCTGAGGGTGACCGAGAGCTGCTGTCCTTCTCCCGCCGGGATCCGGAAGCAGAGTTCCCCCTCCAGAACCTGGACCGCCTCCGTCTCCTGAGCCAGGTATTTCGCCGAGGCGTCCAGGATTTCTTCCGTCCCATAGGCGCGGGAGGAGAGTTCCTGGCGCAGTCCGGCGAGAAGAAGGGAAGCGCGGGCTTCCGCCTCATAATAAGAGGAGGTCCTTTCGGCAATCTTTTCGGACAGGCGCAGATCTGTCCTGGCGCTGGCCAGGGCAAGAATTCCCAGAGTCAAAAGACAGAGAGAAAGAAAAATCAGCAGAAGGCAGGAAGTTCCAACGGTAATCAGCGGCCGGTTTTTTCGGTTCAAAATACTCCCTCCTTTTTCGCATCGGGATCGTAAAAGCATAATTCCAGCTGGAAGAGCGTCTCTTCCTTTTTCAGATCCCGGATGGTGAGCGCGGCTTTTTTCAGAAAGGAAGAGATCTCCACCGGAGCCTCCAGAGAAAACACGGCTTCCTGAGCGGAGCAGGGCTGCCAGCTGCCGTCATACCAGGCCAGGAACGTCTGGCCGGAAAAGGAGAGCTCCGGCAGCAGCTCCTTCATTTCCGCGAAAGAACCGTCCGATCCCTTCCAGGCTTCCGCAAAGCTCTGAGCCAGATTCTGGGAGATGCTCAGATTTTTTGACTTTTTGCTGGTGAGCTCCGCCAGAGAAAAAATCCGGACACAGACGGCGCATACCAGCATAAAGAAGAAAAGCACGATGATAAATTCCAGCAAAAACAGACGGGTTCTGGAGCCGGCGGATCGTTTCATGGACGCACCTCCTGGAAGCTCTGGGGATGAATCAGGGCAGAAGCAATCCTTCCCTGGGAATCGGAAACCGTACAGCGGAAGAAGCCTCCTTCCAGGGATTCCAGCTGAAACGAGCGGATCTTTAAGAGGGAGGTTCCCTGTCCCGGAGAAGGGGTTGTCTTGCTGTTGATCAGCAATTCCTTCAGATACCCTTCGTCTTCATAAATATAGGTGTCGTAGGTTTCTTCCTGGATCTCCTGGGAGAGCTTTAGCGCGGGGGACGCGCCGACCTGAGAAAGCCGGATTTTTCCCTCTTCGTCTCCCTGACGGATTTTTTCCGTCACATAAGCCATGGCGGTACGTATCGTGTAATTTCCCTCCAGCTGCCGGGAGCAGGTTTCATAGACCTTTGCGCCGGCCAGTATGAGAGTCAGCCCTAGGCAGGTGAAAAGAAGAAACAGAAGAAAGGCAAAGGGGAAATCCAGGGGATGTTCTTTTTGGGTTCTCTTTTTCATCTATCGGTACACCTCCTGGTTTTTCAGGGAAAAAACAGTCACATCCGGAAGCACATTGGAACCGATGACTTCATAATCTACCAGGAACTCGGCTTTGTCGTAGAAAATCCCGTAATGCTTTTCCAGATAGGACAGGCTTTCCGGATAGGCGCCCTCCACCGCGTAGCAGTGTACGCAGCAGCGCATAATCGCGTCTCTGAGACTCTGGGCCTGCCTGGCCAGGGTTGTTTCCGAGACGGAAGTTACGCCGGTGAAAAAAAGCGCCAGTATTCCAAAGAGAAGCAGGAGAGAAAAAAGCGGGCCGCGCCCAGGAAATCTCCTGCGTTTTTGTTTTTGAAAACGATTCATGGCATTCCTCCGCAATTACCCGATGCTGGAAAGAATTCCGGCAAGGGGAAGCATCACAGACAAAAGGATCAGTCCCACCAGAATGGAGAGCGCCGCCACCAGGGCAGGCTCCAGCGCCGCTACGGCGGACTGGATTTTCTCATCCGCCTGGCTCTGGCATTCCTCCGCGATTTTTTCCAGTACGGCGTCTCCCTGACCGGTTTTGAAACCGATGGAAACCATACGGGCATGAAGCCCGGAAAAAACGCCTCCGGCTCCCAGCGCTTCTGTAAGCTCCTGCCCGTTTTCCATGAGCTGGCGGACCTGTTTCGCCTTTTTCAGGAAAACAGGATTTTCGGTGAGGGAAAGGATCAGAGAAAAGCTTTCCTCCAGATCCAGACCGCTCCGGAGCGCGATGGAAAGCCCGCCTGCGAAACTGGAACAGGAGAGCTGGTTCAGGACAGAACGGAGGGGAGGAAAGGCGTACAGCATCTTTTTCCCCAATCTTCTCCCGGATTTTGTCCTGGAAAGAAAAAGAAAGAACAAAAGGGCCGCGAGAGCGAGAAAGACGAACAGAAAGGCGTACCGGCCCAGAAACGTACCCGCTGTGAGCACAGAACGGGAGAGGCCGGACATTTCCGTGCCAAGCTCCTGGTAGACCCGGTCAAAAACAGGCATGACCTTGACTGCCAGAACGATCAGCACGGCGCAGAGCATCGCCAGCATGACGGAAGGATAGGTCAGGGAGGCGCGGATTCCGTTTCTGAGATCGTCCTCCCTTTCATAATACCGTCCAAGAGAAGCGGACACCTCTTCCAGAGTACCGCTTTCTTCCCCCAGCCTTGTCATATGTACCGCGTAATCCGGAAAAACGCCGGACTGTTCCAGGGCCTGGAAGAACATGGATCCCTGGTCTAAAGAATTCTGGATATCGGAAAGAACCCTGGTTCCCTCCTGTCCCGGCGTATCCTCCCGCAGGATGAGAATCCCTTCCGGAAGAGAGAGGCCGGCGTGAAGAATCATGGAAAGCTGGCCAAAGAAGAAGGAAAGCTCCCGGTGGTTCAGATTTTTTTTCATAAGGTCTCCTTTTCTATCGAAAATACTGTACCGTATAATTTGTACCGTCGCCGATGTATTCCTGGATGGCCGGATCGTCTCTTCCGGTGGAGGCAAAGGTGGGATCCAGAAAGCGCCACTCGTTTCCGTTGAACTCCACCGCATGCTCTATCCAGCCGATGGACTCAATGTAAACGTCCACCCAGGCATGCCGGATCGAAGCGCTGTAGCCGATGGTCAGCTTGGCGGGAATCCCAAGAGAGCGCAGCATAGCCGTCATAAGCGCGGCGTAGTCAAAACAGATTCCGGTTTTGGTGGACAGCGTGCTGTCAATATCCGGAAGATAACCGGCTTCCACCAGGGAAGCCTTCCGGCTGTCATAGACAATATTGGTAACGATATAGTCGTAGATTTCCCTCAATGCGTCCAGATCTCTTTGCGCCTCCAGGCTAAGCTGCGAGGCCAGCTCTACGGCGGCGGAATCCTCATCAAAATTCACGTACTGGTTGGGATATAAAAAAGGAAGAAATTCATTTTCCAAAGTCACATCCACGGATTCGCTGAAAAGAGAGGCGTATTCCTCCTCAGCGATATTCTCAAAGGCCAGGATCAGATAGCTGCCGTCGCCGGCGGTGAGGGGAAACGCGGTAAATACGTCGGGCTGAGTCAGAAAGTATTTGTAGGTGACGCCGTCAGGACCGATAATCTGAAGATTGATTTTCTTTCCGGGTTCCTTTAAAATTCCCATCACATAACCCTGGTTTACGTTGGAAAGATCCAGCAGGAGAGGATCTTCGCCCAGCGTCCTTTTGCCGGTTGCTTCCGGGACCAGAACCTGCGTCTCTCCGGGAACATAGGTTTGGGACTTTCCTTCCCCGCCTTTTTTTCCGCAGCCGGAAAAAAGAAAGACGAGAAAAAGAAAAAACAGGAAATTCCGGCATAGCTTCTTTGCTGTCATATGAACTCCTAAATCCAAACAGACCTGGAAAAGTCCGTACTTTATGGTAAGTATAACAGATTTACGGAAAAAAGAAAGCAGGAAAAGAAAAAGATTGACAAAGGAGGGGGGGATGAAATATTCTGAAGATAGAATTAGGAAGAGAGGAGAGAGGACCTTGAAGCTGAAAGAACGTTTCCGTAAAAAATCCGCGAAGGCGGCGGTTCTGATCCTGGCAGTTCTCCTGCTGGCAGGGGGCGGAATCGGGCTTTATGAATATGAGATGCGCCGGGGAGTGCCGGAGCTTGTGACGTTCGTAGACACCGAAGGTTCGATTTCGATCTCGGAAGAAGAAGTCCCCCTGGGTGCGGCTCCTAAAGTGACGAAAAAGACGACGACGAAGACGAAGAAAAAGAAGGTAAGGATGAAGAAGGCTTCCAAGAGAACGTATTCCAAGAAGCTGAAGACCAGGAAGACCACAAAAACAACAAGAAGCAAAAAGAAAACGAGTACGGTTACCAAAAAGACGCAGACGACGGTGAGCACGACAGAGCGCTATAAGAAAAAATCCAAAATCAAGACGGTGATTACTACAACGAAGACGACGGTGACCACGACGACCGTGGCGGCCAGCAGCGTTTCCACCACAAGCTATTACGCCGGAAACGGATCGGGATCGACCGGCGCGGGAGCCAATGCGGAAGCCTCCATTTCCCAGATCGCGCCTAAGGTGGACAGCAGAGTTTCCAGCGCCTTCCATACCCTGGGCTTTAAGATTTACGTGAATTCCGGAGTGTCCTATTCCGGTGTGTGCGACACCAAGAATCAGTCCATTACCCTGAAGCGGGCGGACGATACCGTTTACCATGAGCTGGGGCATTTCGTGGCCTTTGTGGCCGGCAACGCCGACCGAAGCTCGGCGTTCCAGTCCATTTACAGCCAGGAGAAGGGGAAATATACGGCGTACAACAAAACGTATGTCACGCAGAACAGTTCCGAGTATTTCGCGGAATCCTTCAAAGAGTATACGCTGAACCCCTCGGCGCTTCAGAAAAGCCGTCCCCAGACCTACGGAGCGATTCAGAGCGCGCTCTCCAAGGTGACCAGCGACCAGGTCAACAAGATTTTAAGAGTTTACGGTTCCATTTGGAAATAGTACGAAGAACAGAAGCGTCCGGAGAGGAAGAACCTCCGGACGCTTTTGAATCAGCGGTGGATTTTAAATACGCATTTACGGATCACCGTGTCTTCGTTGATGGCGATGCATGCTTTATGGGGTTCCATAATCATACAGAGGATGAAACGGCCGGGACCCATAATGCAGGAGGTAAGATGGTGGCATTTTACCGTGCCCGCGTCCTTGACGGGATCAAAGGAGACGGTCTCCATGGCGGAAGAGTCGCCGATCTGAATCATCTCCATCCCGGTAAGGTCGATCTGAAGATCCATGTACTCCTGATGGACCTCGTATTTTCTCGTTTCAAACGGACGGGCGGTGGTATCCTGGACGTTTACGTAGACCTGATCGCCCGCGATCTCTGTCTTTCCGGGAGGCAGGGAGGCAAGATCATGCTCCAGGATGAACCGGATCGCCAGATCCAGATTGGGATGGCAGCCCTGGTACAGGCCGATGTTTTCCAACTTGTCGTAAATCATAGAAGGCTCCTTTCTGTGCAGAGTTTATTTATGATAGTATTATAACATAAGGGCGAAGCTTTGTCATAAAAAAAGCAAAGAAAATGCAACGATATTGACAGCGAAAGAGGAGCATTGTACAATTATTTTGTTGTTTTTATCATAGAATTTTTAACAGAATAGAATCATTAGGGAGGAGAAGGTATGAGAATTATAAAAGCGGCAGATTATGAAGAAATGTCCAGAAAGGCGGCGGATCTCATCGCGGCTCAGATCCTGATGAAGCCGGACTGTGTCCTTGGGCTGGCGACCGGAGGCACGCCGGTGGGAACCTACCGCTGCCTGATCGAGAAGTATCAACGGGGCGATCTGGACTTTTCCCAGGTTTCTTCTGTGAACCTGGATGAATACCGGGGAATCGATCGGGAGAATCCCCAGAGTTACTGGTACTTTATGCACGACAACCTTTTTCATCATGTGAACATTTCTCCTGAGCGCATCAATGTGCCGGACGGGAGAAACCTGGACGCTGCGGCGGAGTGCCGGAGATATGACCGGGTTATCGAAAACTACGGAGGAATCGACCTTCAGCTTCTGGGCCTTGGGCTGGACGGCCACATCGGCTTTAACGAGCCTGGGCCGGCCTTTGTGATGGATACCCACTGCGTGGATCTGGAGGAGAGCACCATCGACGCGAACCAGCGTTTCTTTGAGAGCCGGGAGCAGGTTCCCAGACAGGCGTACACCATGGGAATCCGGGCGATCATGCAGGCCAGGAAGGTGCTGATGATTGTCAATGGAAAGAATAAGGCGGAGATTGTCAGGAAAGCCTTTTTCGGTCCGGTGGTTCCTGAGGTTCCGGCTTCTGTGCTTCAGATGCATCCGGATTTCATTCTGATTGGCGACGAAGAGGCTTTTTCCGAGATCGAGGCATAGAGATGATTCTTACAGGCGCGAAAGTATTTGAAAAAGAAGGCAGATTTACGGAACGGGAGTTATTCACCGCGGGAGAGCGGATCTGCAGCCGCCAGGAAGCGGAAGACCAGGAGGTAGTGGACGTCGGTGGACGGTATGCGGTGCCGATGCTGGTGGATCTCCATTTTCACGGATGCAGCGGCGTGGATTTCTGCGACGGCACGGAAGAGGCGATTCAGACCATCGCGGATTACCAGCTGCGAAACGGAATCGGCGCCATTTGTCCCGCTACCATGACGTACCCGGAGGAGAAGCTGGGGAAAATCGCGGACGCCGCGGCCTCCCACAGGAATGGCAGAGGAGCCGATCTGGTGGGAATTCACATGGAAGGCCCGTTCATCAACATTCAGAAAAAGGGTGCCCAGAACGGCGCTTATGTGCATAAGCCGGATGCGGAAATGTTTTACCGGCTCCAGGAGAGGGCGAACGGACTCTTCAAGCTCTGCGATCTTGCGCCGGAGGTGGAGGGAGCCCTGGATACGATTCGGGAGCTGTCGCCCCATACCGTCGTCTCCCTGGCGCATACCTGCACGGATTACGAGACGGCCAGGGAAGCGTTCCGGCAGGGGGCCAGCCACATGACCCATCTGTACAACGCCATGCCCGGCATCAGCCACCGGGAGCCGGGGCCGATCATCGCCGCTCTGGAAGCGGGCGCGGAGGTGGAGCTGATCGCGGACGGCATTCACGTACATCCCGCCATGGTGCGGGCCACGTTTCAGATGTTCGGCGACGACCGGGTGATTTTAATCAGCGACAGCATGATGGCTGCGGGACTTCCGGACGGAGACTACGCGCTGGGCGGACAGAAGGTGACGGTGAAGGGACCCAAAGCGGTTCTTACGGAGGAACCGGGGACGATTGCCGGAAGCGTCACGAATCTCATGGACTGCATGAGAAGAGCGGTGCTTGAGATGGGAGTCCCTCTGGAAAGCGCCGTGAAAGCCGCGAGC
>CALWMW010000007.1 GCA_944382085.1 uncultured Lachnospiraceae bacterium
AAAGTCCTATAACTGCTACGATAGCTTTCGACAAAGGCATCGCAATTTGCAGGAAACAACGGAAGTCTCCGCACCCATCAATTTTAGCCGCATCATATAACTCCTCTGGAATGCTTGTTTCAAAAAAAGTCCTTACAATGATAAAATTATAAACATTTAAGGAAAACGGAATTAAAAAAACCCAAATTGAATTAATCATCTGCAGATCACGCATAAGAATGTAGGTAGGAATCAGCCCTCCATTAAAAAACATGGTAAAGACAAACAAAAACATAATAATACGCCTTGGCATAAATTCCCGGCGCGATACCGCGAAAGCAGCCGGAAATGTCACCAGAATATTAATAAGGGTTCCGACAACCGTATAAAAAATGGTATTTCTGTATCCAATCCAAAGATCATTTTCCTCAAATACCATTTTATATCCTTCTAATGTTAATCCTTTGGGCCAAAGAACCACTTCTCCTGCCGCTACTTTCATAGGATCGCTGATAGAAGCAATAATCACATAATATAAAGGATATGCAATGATAAGGAAAACAGCGATACAAAAAATACATTTAAATATTGTAAACCCACGGGAGACAAGAATCTGGTTATTTTTTTCTGTTTTTTTCATAAAGCACTTCCTCCTTACCAGATACTGTTGCCTGTAGATTTCTTTGCAATTTGATTCATAACAAAAACAAAGAAAAAGTTAATTACATTGTTAAATAAAGAAATTGCCGCAGAATAACTGTATTGATTACTCTGCAAACCGATTTTATATACATAAGTAGAAATAATCTCTGAAACCGGTAAATTAAGACTATTTTGCATCAAATATACTTTTTCAAATCCGACTCCCAACACACTTCCCATCGTCAGAATCAATAGAATCATCATTGTGGGAACTAAGCTTGGCAGATCAATATATCGTATAATCTGCCAGGTATTTGCGCCATCTAAATAAGCAGATTCATACAAGGCGTTATCAATAGAAGACAATGCAGCTATATATATAATACTGTTCCACCCAGCGTGCTGCCATATCTCAGATATCACATAGAGCGGGACAAACATTTTAGAGTCGCCCATGATTACTCCATTGTATCCCAGTTTAGCTGCTATCTGACCCAAAACCCCCGAATTGGGAGAAAGAATCAACGTCATAATGCTTACTAAAACAACTACAGATATAAAATGAGGCAGATAAACAATTGTCTGCATTGCTTTCTGCTGACGCTTGCTTCGTATTTTATTAAATACGATTGACAGGACGATAGGAACCGGAAAACTGAATAAAATCGTAGTCAAACTAATCATTAATGTATTCTTTATTAAGGACCAGAATTGATAAGAACCAAAAAAACGCTCCAGATATTTAAGACCTACCCACTCTCCACCCGTCAATCCTGTAGAAAAGGAATATTCTCTAAACGCAATCTGTATTCCATACATTGGAATATAATTAAAGATCATAATAATCAACAGACCTGGAAGGACCATAAGATAAAGCTGATAATGTTTCTGTATATTTTTCCCGGTTTTCTTTAGAAATGCCATTTTTCTTAGTTCACCCCCTTGAAAGCGACAGGAGAGGAATTCCATGCTATCCTCTCCTGCCGTAGTTACCGCTTATTTCCCCATATAAGTGAAATAGTCATCTACCGCCGTCTGAACAATCGTCCGAGCCTCCTCGTACCCTGCATTCATTGCATTTTCTTTATACGCATTCCATCCTTCTTCGTCAACACCGCCTCCAGTAAGCCAGTCTGCAAAGCTGGTTTCAAATAAATTCTGAAGGTCTGTCATATAGAAGGAAAGTTCACTGTTTGCAGCATCGTCATATTTCAAAAATGCGCCAGGCCACATGTCATCTCCTACTCGTTCCAGCTCTTCTGTATACACTTCATCCAACGACGCGATGGTCTGCATATCAGAGGGCAATTCCAATTCAATATCATCGGAAATATACATACATCCCATATCGGCTAACGCATTTGTCCATTTCCAGGTTCCCGGATCCATCGTCTCATCTCCAGGTGGAAGCACCGTATAAGTCCCATCTCCATCGTCCTGAATGCATTCTCCCATAGAGCCAAAGAGAACTTGTATTCCATAGGTATCATCATAAAATAGATTTAAAAATCGCATTGCCGCTTCTTTGTTTTCACAGGCTGCGCTCATTACCGCGGTCGGATATGCATAATTAAGAGTGTAATAGGAAGTCTCCCAGACGGCCTTGTCGGCATACTCTTCACTTGGGAGGATTGTCCCAATCACCTCATATTGTTCCGCAACTTCTCCTGAGCCCATTCGATCCGTAATGTCCCAGCCTAAGGTATAGCCTACCACGCCGTTTCTGGAAGTCGCCGCATAGGTCGCGTAGTCTTGGGTAAATATTTCCGGATTAATCAAACCTTCATTCCAACATTTGGAAAGGAATTGAAGGAGATCATAATATTCATCTGACATATAAATATTTTTTACTTCTCCGTCATCCAGGTACCATCCATCGTCTGTAATTGCAGTAACCGGAAGTCCATATCCGCAAAGCAAACACAGAATCCATGGCATCTGGTATACGCTATGAGAGGCTACCCCTGCCGCAAAGTCCATGGGGATCTCATCATTGGGATCACCGTTTCCATTGGCATCCTGCTCCTTAAAAGCCACCAAGACATTATATAGTTCATCAAAAGTCTCCGGAACTTCCAATCCAAGATTATCCAGCCATTCTTTATTAATCATTTGTCTTATATATGTTTTAGGCCAGAAGCGCTGATATTTCGGAATTCCATAGATTGCTCCATCCTCTGATGTTGCAAGATATTCTAATTCCGGATGTTCGTCAAATGCTTTGCGTATATTTGGGGCGTATTCATCGATCATTCCGCTCATATCGGCAAATAACCCCTTAAATTGAGCAACATCACTGCTTACAATTGCATCTTTTCCAATAATAAGATCCGGAATGTCGCCGCTGGCTAAAAGTGTACTTTTAATCTCGTCCCAACCGCTGGAAATCTGTTCAATCTCCAAGGTAACGTTCGCTTCTTCTGCCATGTTATTAATGTACTCTATCTCCCCCACATCTTTTGTCAGAGAATTTGTATAAAAAATAACATCCAAAGTAGCATTTTCCTCCGCCAAAACCAAACCGGGAGTTCCGAGTCCCATAACCAGTGACGTGGATAACAGGATTGACAAAAACCGTTTTGTTTTCATAAAGCACCTCCTAATTCATCGTAGTAATGCACTGCGCAGTTATGCATTCTCACATTTTTCAAAATTGAATACACATCATCTGTCGACAGATGTGCTTTTTCCAATTTTGTGTTAAATTAATTATAAGCAAACTCTTTTTTGTTTACCATCCCCTCAGAATCACAAAAGGTACAGAATATTGACTTCTTCTTTTTTTGTTATAAAAAAACGCCTGTTCAAAAATATTTTTTTCAAACAGACGTTTCCGCATTATTCTCGTTATCTCTGCACATTCAGCCAAACGGCCATTTCTGAAGGAATTTCTTTTTCTCTGTTTCCCCACATCGCATAGGGAATTAATTTGATCGGCGTTTTCTTAAAATCTTCAAAATAATTGGTATATAAATTTGACTTGTCTTTCCAATTATTTCCTCGATATCCTTTTGATGGTATCAGAATAGGAATCTTTAAATCAGGATCTTTTTGTACTTCAAATCCCTCTATCGGATCTATTGCCAAACTAAAAAGCTCTTTTCCATTATCATACTCTTCAGCGCAATATACAATGGGGCCCCGCATAACCGCTACTTTCCAGGCATCTGCTTTTACTTCGGGATTTGCTCTCACACAATACGGAGTAAGTTTTATCTCTAAAAGGATCTCTGTTTTTTCTTTTTCCAAATGAATTTTTTCGTAATGGGCCTTGCCTCCAGCTTTTACTTTTTTCTCTTCTCCATTTACATACAGAATTCCATCGGCACACCATCCGGGAATGCGCAAAAAAACATCCATGTCTTTTACACATTCCAAAACAATTTTAATTCGCTCGTCGTAAGGATATTCTGTTATTTGTTTTATCCGTACTTTTTTTGAATCGCCCCAAAAAAGATCTGTCTCCGATTCTGCGTATAAATTAATATACAATTCCGATTCATTAAAGACATACATATATTCCCCTAAATCCGCCAATACGCGGATTAAATTAGGCGGGCAGCAGGCACATGCAAACCACTTCTGTCGCACTGCCTTAACTGAGTCATAGTCATGGTCTGCTTCTATGTCTTTTGGATATACTTCCAACGGATTTACATAAAAATATTGATCTCCGCTTAAAGACATTCCAGCCGGAAGGGCGTTGTAAAGTATTTTTTCTAAAGCATCCGCCAAAACTGCATCCGGCTCCACCAGAAGCATTCTTCGAAGCGCAATCGCCATTGCCGCCGAAGCGCAGGTCTCTCCATACGCTCTGTCATTAGGAAGATGGTAATCTTTGGTAAATGCTTCTTTGTGTCTGGTTGTCCCTACCGCTCCTGTCACATAAATCTGCTTCGATAAGATTTCCTCCATAACTCTTTTGCATGCCGCATACATGGCCTTGTCTTCTGTATATTGGCTGTACGCCGCCATCCCGGCAAGAAGATACCCGATTTTTACCGCATGCCCCACCGGATGGGACAGTTCTGTTACCGGACAAGCAGACTGATCATATTCTTTATGTTCACTAGGCCGCTCTCCCTGCAAATGCGGATGAAAGCTTTTACGCCCCCTTCTTTCCCACTCAATGTCATAGTAGTACGGTTCGCTTCCCCGTGTATGCAGCTGAAAGCCCGCCTGCTCTAAATATTTCTTTTCTCCCGTTGCCTCGTAAAGACGAACAAAGGCAAGCTCTGCCTCTGCATGACCGTCACAAGCGCGAATCTGTCCTTCTCCGTCTCCAAAAGTGTCGCAAAGAAAATCCGCGTAGCGGCACATAATTTCAAGAAATCTCGTCTTTCCCGTCGCCTGATAATGAGCCACGGCAGCTTCCGCCAGATGGCCAAAGCAATACAATTCGTCGCATTCTCTGATGTTTGTAAAACGATGTCCCGGCTCAACCAAGGTAAAATAAGTATTTAAATAGCCATCTTTTTGTTGTGCCCGTCCAATCAATTCTACTATCTGATCCATAAGTTTCTGAAAATCAGTATCCTGATTCCAGCCTAACGAATAAGAAGCTGCCTCCATCCATTTCCCCAAATCGCTGTCCTGAAAGCATGTCCCATAGTATGCTTTTTCAGACTCTCCGGCAGCAATTTTAAAATTTTCTACCGCACCGCTTTTTTCCGCTCCTTCTACTCTGTCGTTTAGAACTTCCCATTGATAAGGAATCGCCCTTTCTTTCAAAATTTTCTGGTATTTTCCTAAAATACCCCCTGTAATCTTACACCCGCCAATACTGGAAGACATATAGTTTTTTCCGTTCATCTTGCACCTCCTTTTTTCTAATCATACCGCAGCCAAAAAAGGAGGAAAACCGCTCAGAAGGAAGAATTAGTGTCTAATATTGTCCTGTTTTAATCCATCATAGTAATCATATGTGAATTTCTGTATTGCGATGGTGTAATCCCCATATGCTCTTTAAAAATCCGCATAAAATATTTTTCGCTCTCGTATCCGCATTCATAAGCAATTCTTTTTACGGAATAGTTCGTTTCGCTTAATTGCTGACATGCAAGGCAGACCCTAAGTTGTGTATAATAGGTTGTAATCGTTTTCCCGGTACGTTGTTTGAAAATCCGGCAGAGATAATGTTTGTTGTATCCAAATTTATCAGATAATTCATCTACCGAAATTTTTTCAAGAAAGTTCTCCTGTATATAATTTAACAATTTTACAAATTTCTGATCAAACTTATGCGCATGGCTTTGCAACGTTTGATTACTAATTTCATAAAGAAGCGCTTTCAGGAGACTCTGCTGAATATTATTTGAATAATACTGTGCAAAACTTATATTATACATCTGTCCACATAGCATGGACACCGTATCCAGATCCAGCAGGGATGAATGCAGCATCAGATAAGCGGCATCTTTTGGTATATCAGAATCACTTCCAGACCCCAAATGGGACATATCTTCAATATCCGGCGCTTCAAAATGTATCCAGTAGTAAGAGATCGCGCATCCGCTCATCCTTGTGCCATAATGAAGTTTAATTGCAGGCAAGAGAAAAAAGTCACCTGGCATGATCCTATACTCAATTCCTTCGATGTTCATGTACATGGTGCCACTGGTGCAGATTCCTAGAACCCACATTTTAAATTTTCTAGGAAGATGCATCCACGCTTTCTCCGTCTTCATGATTCCACATTCAAAAAAAGAGATATCTTTTTCGATAGAAAAACTCAGTATTTCCGTTTTATCATCTTCATTTACCAAACGACTATTCTGAATCTGCAATTCTTGTCATCTCCTTTATGTCACTCATGCGAATCCTACATTCAGTAAATAATGGGCACGCTTCTTATTTTCCCCTGTATTTTCTAAATCATACCTTTCCTCATTCAGAATCTTTTTGCGGCTCTGCAAAGATACCACCTTTATGGATATACCGTTCCTACCGTACAAACAGGAAATATCCGCACGCGGTCATCAGCGCCAGCACCAGCGCCGACAGCCCAAGCCCTTCCTTCAGCATATACTTGGGCGAAAGCCCGTACCCCACCGGGATGGCCCGAATGGAGGTGGGAAGGGTATAGGAAAGATTGATGCCGATCGTCGCTACATAGACGTACGGCAGGGGATCCGTTCCGATTCCCTGCATAATAGAAATCACAATCGGCACGGACACGGCTGCGGTAGCGGTATTGGAGGTTACGTCAGACAGAACCAGCGTCAGCAGTACAATGGCGAATACGGTGACAGCTCCTCCTTCCAGGCCCATCCTGGAGACCAGCTCCCCGATCGCCTGGGCCGCGCCGGAATCGTTGATGAGAGTGCCGGCCGCCAGTCCTCCCGCGAAAATATAAATCAGCTCCCAGATGATCTTAGACTGTACGGACTTCCACATCAGGAGACGGTTCCCGTCTCTGTCCACGATCAGGAAAGAAATAATCGCGCAGATAATAAAGGCATAGGCCGGCTTTAAGCCGGGAAGGATTCCCTGGTAAAGCTGCCGTGTAAAGGAAAGAACCGTAGCCAGCAGAAACAGAAGCAGGGACATTTTCTCTTCGATGCTCATAGGGGCCATGCTTTTCAGCTCTCTGGCAAAATATTCCTGTGAACCTCCCAGTTCTTCCTTTTTCCCGATGTCCCGGATCAGAAACAGGATATTGCTTGCGACCAGAACGATCATTACCGGCAGATATTTTACAACCCACTCAATATACAGGTACTCTTCCCCGGTCAGCTGCTGAATATAGTCCACCACCACCAGGTTCATGGCGCCTCCCAGAGGCGTAGCCAACCCGCCCACGCCTGCCGCGTAGGCGATTGTGAGGAGAATTTTCGAGGCGATCCTGCTCTTTGCCACGTCCCGTTCCCCGATGTAGTTCAGCATAGAAACCGCAATGGGGGTTATGGTGGCGCAGACTACCGCATTGGGAAGTACCGAGGAGAGCACCGCCGACACCAGAAACCAGAATACAATCTGTTTTCTGAGGCCGCTGCCAATGAGGTTCAGAAATCTCAGGGCGATCCGCCGGTCCAGGCCGGTCCGTTCCCAGGATACCGTAAGAATAGAGGCGCCCAGGAGAAGGAGGATCGTCTCGGAAGCGTAATTGGCAATCACCGCTTCCATATCCGCCATGGATAAGACAGCGTTGACGGCAATAGGCAGGAAAGCCGTTACCGCGTAATCGACCGGAGCCGTCACCCACCAGTACGCCATCCAGGCCACCGTGCCTATCGCCCCTCTTCCCTCCGGTCCGATCATCTCATGCGGAAGCAGGAAAAAGCAGAGCACAAGAAGCAGCGGTCCGGCAAGTAAATGAATAAGTCTGTTGTATTGTTTCATCGTTCCCTCAATTTCTTTCGCTGAAGTTTCCCGTTGGAACTTCTCGGTATCTGGTCAATCAGTTCTACGGACGCAGGCATGCGTCCAGGTTCAAGATTCTTTTTCAGGTATTCCAGAAACGCTTTCTTATCGAACTGATCCGCGGAAGCGGGCAGAACGTAAAGCTTGGGGACCTGCCCGCATACGGCGTCCTCTACGGGAACACAGCAGCAGTCTTTGACGCCCGGATACTTGGACGCCGGCTGCTCGATTTCCTCCGGGGCGATCTTGATCCCTTTGTAATTGATCACGTCGTCCTTCCGGCCCAGAACGTAAATCCGCCCCGCCTCGTCAATGTATCCCAGATCGCTGGTATACAAAACGCCGTCCTTTAAGGTCGCTTTGGTAAGCTCCTCGCTTCCGAAATATCCGTTCATCATCATACGTCCGGACACGGCAAGCAGACCCGGATTTTCTTTTGAGCTTTCTATTTTCCTTCCTTCGTCGTCCACAACAAAGAAGGAAGCGTTCCGAGAGGGGTATCCGATGCATCCGGTATCGTCGAACTCATTAAAATCCAGGACACAGCTCCTTCCCGCTTCTGTGGATCCGTAAAAATTGTAAAGCCGCGTCCGCGGGAAAAGCGTTTTCAGCTGTTCCTTGGTATCGTCCTCCAGAACCGCCGTACCGATTTCAATATAATCAAGGGAAGCGGCATGGTGCGCCAGTCCTTTTCTGGCAATCTTTAAAAGAAGCTTGGCAATGGTGGGAGAAATATCCAGGGCGTTGACCTGGTATTCCTCCATCAGTTTAAAAAACAGCCCTATGTTCATGACGCCGTCCATGAGAATGGCGGCGCCTCCCGCGAACAGATCGGCGCGGCAGGACCTAAGACCATGGGAGTGGCTCAAAGGGAGGGGAATCAGCTCCACGGTATCCGGCGTCATCCTTACGCCCCCGCTTATGTTTTCTGAAACCGCAAGATTGGCGGCGTCAGAGATCACAATTCCTTTTGGCTGTCCGGTAGTCCCGGTGGTAAAAAGAATCTCCGCAGCCGGCCGCTCTCTCAGCTCCCATCCGGTCTCTTCCCCGGAGAACCGGCTGCTCTCTTCCCGGATCCGGGAAAGATCATAAAATTTTCCTATGGAGGAATACGGCGTCTTCCCAATGATCCATCCGGCTCCCACCGTCTGCGCCATCTGGCTGACCCGCTCCGGCGCCGCTTTCTTTTCTACCGGCACAAAGACCGCTCCCAGGATCCCGCAGGCCAGATCGAGAATGACAAAATCCGTATCCTGGGTACACTCCGCCAGGATCGGCTCTTCCGGCCTAAGTCCCGCTTCTTTCAGCCAGGCGGCAGTCTGAAACGCCGCCCTCTTCAGTTCTTCATACGTATACCGGTTTTCCCGGTCCGCCGCCGCGATTTTTCCAGGAAACCGCCTGTTGTTTTGAATGACGGCATCCGCAATCGATCTATACATACTTTTCCACCAGCTCTGTCATCGCGTCAATGGAATTAAAATTTTCCGGCGTAATCTCTTCATAGGGAATGTCTATGTCAAATTCATCCATGAGCTCCGTAGCGATCTCCACCAGCGTAACGGAATCCAGAATGCCTCCGTCGATCAGCTCTTTCGAGGTAAAATCAATCGAATCGTCAATGTTTCTGCAGATTTCCAGTACTTTATCTCTCATATTTTTTCTCCTTTTTCTGATTCTGTTTTAAAAGGCTCCATATACAAAGCTGGCCGCGTCAAAGCCCGGTCCGTAGATTCCCAGCACCACCAGGGAAAACAGCGCTCCATAGTAAAAAGCCCACCGGATCGGAAGCTTCTGGCCCGCAATCCGCTCCCGGATGGAAATTCCCCGCTCATGGAGATAATCCACAAAGAGCATCAGCGCGATGCCGGCAAAAGCGACGTAAAAATCTTTCTGATCCAGCCCATGCGTGTAGAGCGTCCCGTCAAAGAGCGTCCACAGACGGCTTCCGGCAAACAGCTGTCTCCACAAAAGCCCGCATCCTGCCAGTCCTCCCGCCACAGTAAACGTCCTTCCTGCGGCGAAAAGCAGATACGTCCTCACAGACTGGAATACCCGGTACGCCTTTCTCTTAGGTTCCACACGCAGAAAGGTTTTGAGGCGGTTCAGCAAGGGGGCGGTTTCTTTGGAGAGCGTCATCAGCGCGCACCAGTAAAGGCCCCAGACAAGATAATCCACTCCCGTCCCGTGCCAGAGACCGGTGAACAGCCATACCGCCGTCAGAGGGCAGATCGCCTTCAGGAACGACGCCAGCCACTTTCTGCCCCGCTTTTTCATCCGGTTCGTCATCCTGGCAAACCGTGGGTTCATGGCGATGGGCAGATAGATGTATTCCTTGGACCAGGCTCCCAGGGTAATGTGCCATCTGGCCCAGAATTCCTGGGCGTCTCTGGCAAAGAGCGGCTGCCGGAAGTTCTCCGCCAGCTCAATTCCAACTGCCTGGGAAATTCCCCGCACCAGGTCCATGCAGCCGCTGAAGTCCGCATACAGCTGCAGAACCGAGAGAAGCACCGCAAGGAGAATCTCTACGCCGGCAAAATCTTCCGGCGCGGCAAAAACCGCGGAAGTGTACAGCACCAGCCGGTCCGCCACAATCATTTTTTTCATGTAACCCCAGAGCATCAGCTGCAGTCCCTGGCATACCCGCCGATACTCAAAGGCCGGAAGGGCTTTCAGCTGTTTTAAAAGCGTTTCGTATTTTCCGATCGGCCCCTGCACAATGTGCGGAAAGTAAATCATCACCGTAAAGAGGTCCAGGAAGCTGTGCTCCGCTCTGGCTTTTCTCCAGTACACGTCCAGCAGATAACCAATGGAGGACAGGCTGTAATAGGAAATCCCCAGCGGAACGATGATTCCTTTGTTCTTTATGGCCTCACTCAGGGTTTCCGCCGTTCCAAATCCCAGAAACCTTCCAAGCTTTACAAAGATCCAGATCCCCAGCACCGCTGTCAGGGCTCCGATCAGATATTTTTTCGTTCTCTTTTTGTAATCCAAAAGGCGGGCCGCCTGTTCTTTGGGCGACAGTCCCGTTTTTTCCTCTTCAAAACCGCGGTAGATCTTCTCCATTCTTCTGGCCGTCCAGCAGATCACTGCCGCGGTAGCCGCCACGATTCCCGCGGCCGCCCACCCGGACCAGAGATAAAATCCAAGGTTTCCAACCAGAATCCATCGCTTTTTCAGCGTCGGATTCCTAAGCAGAAAGTACAGGCAGAGGAAAACCGCCAGAAACACAAAAAACACTGCGGTATTGTATTCCATGTCCGCCTTTCCAAGAAGCGCCGCGAGATATTTTATCCAGGGTTCTTTCCATGTTTCCTTTATCATCTTCTCTCACAGCCTCCTCTAGTTTATCGTATCAAACGCAAAGGAAGCGATCACTTCCTTGGTTGTCCTGCTGTACACCGCCAGATTCATCCCCCTGACGCCGTAAGAACATTCGACGCCGTTTACGCGAATGGACGCGGCGCCTCCCTGGGCTGTGCCGCTGCTGCTGACCTGATAAAAGCTGCCCGCCTCTGTCACTGCCGCGCCTTCCGGATCCGTCTTTTCCGTCACCAGGTTTCCTCCGTCAATCACAGCCAGATAGGAGGCTCCAGAGCTAAGCTGGCTAAGCTTCTCAAGTCCCAGCTGCGACGCCTGTTCCCTTTCCTCCTCGCCCAGAAGAGAAGCGGCGTCTCCCTGTACCGCAAGAAGGATAAGGTACTCTTCCTCCTGCATCGTTTCCTTGAGACAGGAAAGCATTCCGGCTCCGCCCAGATCCTCGGTCCGCTGTCTCAGCGATTTCATTTTGTAGGAATCCTCCGCCCTGTTAAGATACAGATATAAGGATCGCATCTGCCCGGTAAGGCTTTCCGGATCCACTCCGCCATCCAGCGCCTCCTCCAGGGCATCCTGAAGATTCTTCGAGGTTCTGGAAGTATACATACAGGTGTCAAAGTATACCTTATCCACCACCCGGCTGTTCCGGTTATCATACACTACAAAATTGAGGCCTCTGTGATTTTTGGAATATTCGGCGTCGTTAATCACGCAGGAAGAAAGATCTCCTGTGGCGGCGCCTCCGCTTGTCAGGGTATAGGGCGTCCCGTCCGAAAGCCTGCCGTGGTATTCCAGAGGCCCTGCCTCGTCCCGGCTTTCCTCACTTTCCATCTGTTTTTTCAGAAGCTCTTTTTCCAGATCCGTTTCCACCGTATCCAGATCGTTGTCCATACCGGCGGTACTCCGGGCGCTCTGCTGCGTCTCTTCCGCCGGAAGGCTCTCCTCATACACAACCTGCCCGTTCTCAACGACTCCAAGGTAAGCGGAACGGTAGGAAAGCTCCGCCAGCTGATCCAGTTCCAGCTGCGCGAAAGCATCCCGCTGCGTCTGCAGCAGACGGTTGGCTCCGTCGTCCCGAACCGAAATCAAAAGGGTATAGTCTTCCATCTCCATCACCGCTTTGATATACTCCCCCGGATCTGTGATGCCGTTCAACCGGGTGGAAACCGTGTATCTCTTATATTCGGAAAGCTCTTCTTCCATAAAGGCATACTTCTCCATCCCCCGGACGTCTGTCGCCCCACAGTTTTCCGTGAGATACCGGCCGAACCAGTCGGTAAGCTTCCTGGCTCCGTGATAATTCATATGAGCCTTGTCCCAGCTGTCAACCGCCTCCACATAGCCGACCTCTTCCAGATAGGGGCTGTAATTGAAATCCAAAAAGGTCAGCCCGTACTCTTCCGCCAGCGTCTGTACCGCGTTGTGGGCGATGTCCGTCCAGTTGGAGCTTCCCGGAGTCTTGGTCAGGATCAGCTGCAGATCCTTCTCCTGGCAGAACTGAATGATTTTTTTCAGGTAAAGCAAAGCCTCTTTTTTCAGAAGCTGCCGCCCCGCTTCTTCGTCCGGAAGATAACCCGGAATCCCGATTTCGTCGTAAGCGGTGTAATCCAGAACCTTATCCGTTACAAGATTATACCCCCGCACGCTGGCATTGGCGCTGTAGTCAAAAATCTGAAAATCCGTGCTGTTCAGTTCTTTCCACCTGGTATGGTAGGAAAAAATCGGAAACACATAGGCCAGAAACTCATCGAAGGTATCGGTACAGGCTTTAATCGCCTCCAGCTTATTCTCTGAGAAGCGCATTTCCATGATCGCCTTCTGATAAAAAGATTCCTGCGGAATGCTCCGCAGCATGGACACATCCATCACCACAGTCTTCAGCGTCTCCGGATGATACCGGTACGCTTCCTCAAGCCAGTAGTAGGAAGCCAGAACCGGCTGCTGCTCCGTAGCCATGTTCCAGGCGCAGATTCCGTAATTTTCATAAAGCTCCATAGGCGTAAACCCATTGACAGCTACGCTGGCGCCCAGAATCACCGTCTCAACGGTATTTTCCGGCTGCTCATAAAAGCCGTGAATGGTATCGTAATTGTTCCACTCCAGCCATTCCGGCTGAAACAGGAGGCTCAGGCCTCCGAATATGACGCAAGCCAGCAAGGAGAAAAGGATCGCCCTGCCGGCGCGAATGATCTTCCATCTCATCTCAAATACCTCTGTTTTTTCGCCTGATGTTCCCAGTATAACAGAAAAACCCGGAAGCCGTAAAGCAAAGAAAAGAAACATTCCGTCTCTTTTCGTCGCTTCCCGGCTCCGAGCCGCAGTCAGCCGACGCGCATCCAGGACTGTACCAGAAACGCCGCGCCCAGAAGGATCAAAAGAAACCCAAGATTCCACAGGGTAAACTCCTTCAGAAATTTCCCTTTTTCTCCCGGATACTCCCGCGCAAAAAACTTATAGGAAATCAGGCTTGCCAGAGAGGCAATGAGCGTCCCAAGGCCGCCCAGATTCACTCCCGTAAGAAGCCAGGAATACTCCCTGGTAAATCCGGACAGCAAAATCGCCGCCGGAACATTGCTGATCACCTGACTGGCGAGAACTCCGGTAAGCAGCTCATTTCCCTCAAGAATGGAGGAGAGGAAGCTGCTGATCTGGGGAATCCGCTTCATATTTCCCACAAAGAGGAAAAAGCAGAGAAAGGTAGCCAGCAGAAAATAATCCACTTCTTTATAGAGGCTGCGGTTTACAACAGCAATCACTGCCGCCACACAGAGCAGGACCGGAAGGTACGGAAGCACCCGGAACACCACCAGGAGACATAAAATCAGCAAAAGAAGATACGGCAGAATACCAGCCGCCACCGCGCCTGCCCCCGCCTTTTCTCCTGTTTCCTTTCCCCCGCTCAGTTCCTTTTGTTCCAGCGGTTCTTTTTTCCCCATGAAAACCGCCAGCAGAAGAAGCGCCAGCGATAGGCCTGCGTAAGGCAGAACCGCCGCCATAAATTCTCCCGCGGAAAGCCCGGATACCGAGTACAGATACAGGTTCTGTGGATTTCCAATAGGCGTGGCCATACTGCCCAGATTCGCGGCCACCGTCTCAAGCACCACCAGCCTTACGATCCGGCTCTCTTTTCCTACCATACGGAACACCAGAATCGTAAAGGGAACAAAGGTAATCAGCGTCACGTCGTTGGTGATCACCATACTGCAGAAAAAGCACAGCAGCACCATGATTGCGGAAAGTCCTCTGACGCTTCCGGCATACGAGAGAAGCCCCTGCCCCATCATCCGGAAGACTCCTTTGGACTGAAATCCCGCCACAATGATCATCAGGCAGAACAAAAGCGCCAGCGTCCGATAATCCGGATAGGCCAGATATTCCCGGTCCGGCCGCACGAAAAAGGCGGACAGAACCGCCATCACAAGAGAAACACAGAATACCGTTTCGTTCTTCAGAAAATTTATCAATGATTTCATCTTTTTCCCCGCCCTAACACGCGAACTTTTTCTTTGGAAACGCTCCCACAAACGCGAGATGCCCTCCAGACATCCCGCGCCCGCAAAGAACGTACTGATTATACATCGGTTTCCTCTCTGGGGCAATCCCCCATTCCCTTCTTCTTTCTGTTCACCCGTGCTGCTGCAGGTATTTTTCTCTGGTCGCCATTCCGCCCCGGATATGTCGCTCCGATTTGTTCACGTCCAGCACATGGCGCGCTTCCGCCGCCAGGGCCGGATTCAGCTGAAGGAGACGCTCGGTGACGTCTTTATGTACCGTACTCTTACTGATTCCGTATTTCTTCGCCGTGTCGCGCACCGTCGCTCCATATTCAATGATATACTCTGCCGTCTTCAGTACACGCTCTTCCATATAATCTTTCAAGGAAAACCCCTG
>CALWMW010000008.1 GCA_944382085.1 uncultured Lachnospiraceae bacterium
AGAAATTCCCCCTGCGTTGTTACCGGGCACAGCGCCGGGTGAACGGTCCGGATTTCATGGCCAAGCTCCCGCGCCAGGCGGTATCCGCTTCCGTCCGAGCCGGAAGAAGGAAGGGCTTTGGAGCCGCAACAGAGGATCAGGGCGTCCCCCTGATACTGCCAGGTGTCCGTAAACACAGTGACGCCGGAAGCATCCGCCCGGACGCTTTGTATTTTTTCCGTGTATTTTATCTTTACAGAGAGGCGTTCCAGCTCCCAAAGAAGGGCCCTGCAGATGCTGGAGGCCTGTCCGGTGGCCGGATAATAACAGCCGTTGCGCTCCGTGGCGGGCACGCCCAGCTCCTGAAAGAACGCAATCGCCTCCTTTGGCGGAAAGGCTTCCAGAACGGGACGCAGCCACCCCTTTGGCGCGCCGTGGTATTCCCTGGGATCTCCGGCCTTTCGGTTTGTGAAGTTGCACCGGCCGTTCCCGGTGACCAGAAGCTTTTTCCCCGGACGGTCCTCCCCTTCCAGGAGAAGGACTTCCCCGCCTTCTCTGGCCGCCCAGACGGCGGCCATCATGCCGGACGCCCCGGCGCCTATGATCAGAATTTTTCGTTTCATACCTTCTCCTGAAGGGTTACATACCCGGATTCGTACAGTTTCTGAAGGGACATAAGGATTCCCAGCTTCCCGTGGGGCCAGGTAAGCCCTCCCTGAAAATAAACGGCGTAGGGAGGCTTGATGGGGCCGTCGGCGCTGAGTTCTATGGAGGAGCCCTGGACAAAGGCTCCGGCCGCCATAATCACATCGCTGTCGTAGCCCGGCATGGCCCAGGGTTCCGGAGTCACATAGGAGTCCACCGGAGCCGCCGCCTGAATGCCCTTGCAGAAGGCGATGACTCCCTCCGGGAATCCAAAGGTGACGGCCTGAATGATGTCGTGGCGTTCCTCTCCCCGGCCCGGAACCACGGAAAAGCCAAGGCTTCCGTACAGCTCCGCGGCGAAAACAGCGCTTTTGAGAGCGGCGGCCGTAACCACGGGAGCCAGGAAGAATCCCTGGTAAAAGGACTGCATCACGCCCAGGGAAGCGCCCACCTCTTTGCCGAGGCCGGGACAGGTCAGGCGGCGGGCCGCCTGCTCTACATACTCTTTCTTCCCCACCAGATATCCGCCGCAGGGAGCCAGCCCGCCGCCTGGGTTTTTGATGAGAGATCCTACCATAAGGTCCGCCCCCGCTTCCGAGGGCTCGCGCTCTTCCACAAATTCCCCGTAACAGTTGTCTACCATACAGATGACGTCGGGGCGCAGGGATTTTACAAAGGAAATGGCCTCCTCAATCTGCGCCACCGAAAGGGTGGGCCGGGTCTGGTATCCTTTGGAGCGCTGAATCTCCACCATTCTCGTCTGTGGTTTGAGAAGACGCCGGATGGCGTCAAAGTCAAAGCTTCCGTCCTCTTTTAAGTCCGCCTGGGCGTAGGTGACGCCGTACTCCGCCAGGGATCCCATGGAGGGACGGATGCCGATCACTTCCTCCAGGGTATCGTAAGGTTTTCCGGAGATGGACAAAAGCTCGTCGCCGGGACGGAGATTCCCGAAGAGGGCGACGGCCAGGGCGTGGGTGCCGCAGGTGATCTGAGGCCGCACCAGTCCCGCCTCCGCACCAAAGGCTTTTGCGTACACCTCTTCCAGGGTGTCCCGTCCCAGGTCGTTGTATCCGTATCCGCTGGAGGTCTGGAAGCACTCGGCGCTTACCCGGCATTCCTGCATGGCCCGGATGACCTTCAGCTGGTTGTATTCCGCTCTTTCATCGATTGCCTGGAACCGCTTCTTGAGGCCTGCCAGGATGTTTTCTCCATAAGCCAGGACCTCCGGAGCGATTCCCAGGGATTCATACATTTGTTTCATGATTTTCTGCTTCACTTTCTGTTAAAATTCCCTTCTCCCTAAGGGTCTGTCGGATGAACTCCAGGATCTCGTCCTCCCGGTGGCAGAAAGCCTCCCGGTCCAGCCAGATTACGTCCCGCTCCCGCTTAAACCAGGTAAGCTGCCGCTTCGCGAAATGGCGGGTATCCCGTTTGAGTACCCGGACGGCTTCTTCCAGAGAGCATTCCCCTTCCAGGTAGGCAAGGATCTCTTTGTAGCCGAGGCCCTGCATGGAGACCATGCCTCTGGTACACCCCTGCGCTTTCAGCCGGGCCACCTCTTCCACCAGGCCCTTTTCCATCATCTGATCCACTCTTCGGTCGATCCGCTCATAGAGGCGGCTTCGGCTGCAGGTCAGGACAAAATAGGCGAACCGGTAGGGGGAGGGCTTCTTACGCTCCTGTTCGTTGTGCCAGGAGATGGGCGTGCCGGTTTCTTCGTAGAATTCCAGGGCCCGGATTACCCGTTTGACGTTGTTTGGATGAATCTGCCGGGCGGCCTGGGGATCCTTCGCGGCCAGCAGAGCGTGGAGAACGTCCGCTCCCTCCCGCCTGGCCAGGGCCTCCAGCTCTTCCCGGTATCCCGCGCGCTCCCTGGCGGCGGTAAAATCGATGTCGTAAAGCGCCGCCTGGATATAGAATCCCGTACCCCCGGTGAGAATGGGGATCTTTCCCCGGTCCCAGATTTTTTTCATGGCCTCTTTGGCCAGTTCCTGAAATTTTACTACGTTAAATTCTTCGGTGGGATCCAGGACGTCGATGAGAGAATGGGGAATGCCCTGCATTTCCTCCTGGGTGATTTTCGCGGAGCCGATGTCCATGCCGCGGTAGACCTGCATGGAATCCGCGGAGACAATCTCCCCTCCGATCTCCTTCGCAAGCCTGAGGGAAAGAGCCGTCTTTCCTACGGCGGTGGGACCCGTGAGGATCACAAGAGGTTTTAATTTGTCAGCCATACGCTTCTCCTTACACAATCCGCTTGAATTTTTTCTCCATTTCGTATTTGGTCATGGACACGATGGTGGGCCGCCCGTGGGGGCAGTTGTAGGGATTGTCAAGCTTTAAAAGCTCTCCGATCAGGGCGTCCGCCTCCCTGGCGGACAGGGTGTGTCCCCCTTTTACCGCAGCCTTGCAGGACATCATGGCGATTTTTTCGTGGATAACCTGGGCGGATTCCCGGTCTGACAGATCCGAAAGCCCGTCCAGAAGATCCAGAAACAGCTCTTTGTCCGCGATGCCATAGAGATTGCCCGGAACCGCCCGGATGGAATATTCCCGCCCTCCGAAGGGTTCGATCTCAAATCCGATTTCCCGGAACCGATCCAGATGCCGGTTCAATAGAATCTCCTCCTGGGGATTCAGAGTCACCACCAGGGGCGGGGAGATCATCTGGGAGGTCTGCTGCTTTTCCTCCAGCTGCTTCCGGAACCGCTCGTAGAGCACCTTCTCATGGGCGGCATGCTGATCGATGATGTACAGCTTGTCCTGGAATTCCACCAGCCAGTACGTGCCGAACACCTGGCCGATGAGGCGGTGCAGGGGCACGCTTTTTTCATCCAGAAGCTTTTCGGTAAAGAGCGTCTCCTGTACGGCCTGGGGCTCCTTTTCCACCGGAGGCCGGAAGGAATTGCCCGTTACCGGCTTCATCTGCCCGGAAGGCCTAAAAGCCTCTCTCTGGGGATATTTGACCTGATAGGGGCTTTTGGATTCTTCAAGGAGCTGGCGGCGCACCTGTTCAAAGGGCTCCGGATACTCCTTTTTCGGAGCTGGTTCTTCTTTTTTCGGGGCGCTCTCCTGCTTTCTTTCAAAAGAGATCTCCGGGATTAGCTCCCTGGCCGCCAGCCCTTCCTTCACAGCCTGGTAGACCTGGTCATAGATGCCGGGCTGGTCGGAAAAGCGCACTTCCATTTTCGTGGGATGGACGTTTACGTCCACAACCTGTGAATCCACGGTGAGAACCAGGGCGGTGAAGGGATACCGGTGCGCCATGAGGAAGGGCCGGTAAGCTTCTTCGATGGCCTTGGACAGAATGGCGCTTCGCACATAGCGGCCGTTGACGAAATAATTTTCATAATTCCGGTTTCCCCGCGATACCGCAGGTTTCCCGATAAAACCCTGGATGCGGACGCCGTCGGCGCCCGCGTCGATCTCCACCAGGTTTCCGGCGATCTCTCTTCCGTAAATTCCATAGATGATGTCTTTTAACCGGTTGTTTCCGGAGGTGTGCAGTTTCGTCTGCCCGTTCATCATGAATTTGAAGGATACCTCCGGGTGGGAAAGGGCCAGCCGCTCCATCAGATCGCTGACGTATCCCGCTTCTGTGGCGGGGGCTTTGAGGAATTTTTTTCTGGCCGGTGTATTGTAGAACAGATTCCGTACCAGGAAGGTGGTTCCCTCCGGCGCGCCGATCTCTTCCATTTCCTTTTCCTGTCCGCCTTCGATCCGGTAGCGGATTCCGGTAAGACTGCCTGCCGTCTTGGTGATCAGCTCCACCTGGGAGACGGCGGCGATGCTGGAGAGCGCCTCGCCCCGAAACCCCAGGGTGCCGGCGGTGAGAAGGTCGTCCACCGAGCGGATCTTGCTGGTGGCATGGCGCAGAAAAGCCGCGGGCACCTGTTCGGCCGGAATGCCGCTTCCGTTGTCCGTGATGCGGATCAGGGAGACGCCGCCCTCCCGGATCTCTACCGTAACGGCGTTCGCTCCGGCGTCGATGGCGTTCTCCACCAGTTCTTTTACCACGGAAGCAGGGCGCTCCACCACTTCTCCCGCCGCGATTTTGTCGATGGTTTCCTGACTGAGCAAACGAATTTCCTTCATAGCCTTCCCTCCTACCAGCGGTTTTTCAGCATGTTCTGAAGACGGTTCAGCGTATTCAGCGCGTCCAGGGGCGTCAGATTGGAAATGTCGATTTCCTGCAGCTCTTTCACCACGTCCGCGTCGCTGACGGTATCAAAAAGGGACATCTGGTCCAGATCCACCTGGTCGTACCGCTTTGGCTTCTGCTTTTTTGTTTTCCCGTTATCGGCGGAGATTTCCTGAACCCGGACGGTAATGTCCGCGTTGGTCAGCTCTTCCGCCAGCTCTTTGGCTCTGGCGATCACGGAATCGGGAACGCCCGCCAGCTTGGCGACCTGGATGCCGTAGCTCTTATCGGCTCCGCCTTTTACGATCTTCCGGAGGAAAACAATGTCGTCTCCCTTCTCTTTTACCGCGATACAGTAATTGTTGACGCCGGGAAGCTTTCCCTCCAGCTCCGTAAGCTCGTGGTAGTGGGTGGCGAAAAGCGTCTTCGCCCCCAAAAGCTTTTGATTGCTGATGTGCTCCACCACCGCCCAGGCGATGCTCAGGCCGTCGAAGGTGCTGGTTCCCCTCCCGATCTCGTCGAGAATCAGAAGGCTGTTCTTCGTGGCGTTTCGCAGGATGTTGGCCACTTCCGTCATCTCCACCATAAAGGTGCTCTGGCCGCTTGCCAGATCGTCGGAAGCGCCCACGCGGGTAAAGATCCGGTCAACAAGGCCGATCTTCGCGCTCTGGGCCGGGACGAAGCTTCCGATCTGAGCCATAAGCACGATCAGGGCGGTCTGGCGCATGTACGTGGATTTTCCCGCCATGTTGGGGCCGGTGATGATGGAGATCCGGCTTTTTCCATTGTCCAGGTAAGTATCGTTGGCGATAAACTGCTGGTTCTGGATCATCTTCTCCACCACCGGATGACGGCCGTTCCGGATGTCGATGATCCCCCGCTCGTTGATGGAGGGCTTCACGTAGTTGTTCCGTTCCGCCGTCAGGGCCAGAGAAGCGAAGACGTCGATGCCTGCCACTGCCCTGGCGGTTTTCTGAATGCGAAGGATTTCCCCGGCGATCTGATTGCGGATCTCCACGTACAGGCTGTATTCCAGGGAAGACAGCTTATCCTCGGCTCCCAGGATCATATCTTCCAGCTCTTTCAGCTCCGGCGTGATGTAGCGCTCCGCGTTGGCCAGCGTCTGCTTCCGGTGGAAATAGTCCGGGACCAGATCCTTGTAGGAATTGGTGACCTCCAGGTAATAGCCGAAGACTTTGTTGTATTTGATTTTGAGATTTTTGATTCCCGTCTTTTCTCTCTCGCTGGCTTCCAGCTGGGCCAGCCACGTTTTTCCCTCTCGTTTGGCGTTTCTGAGCCGGTCCACTTCCGGATGATACCCTTCCTTGAGAATGCCTCCCTCCGAGAGGGCGATGGGAGGATCGTCCAGGATGGAGGACTCGATGAGGGCGCAGAGATCCTCCAGGGGATCCAGGTCCTCCGTAAGCTCTCTGAGAAGCTCCGAAGAAAGTCCTTCCATGAGATAGCGGATATGGGGAAGCATGGAGAGGGAGGTTTTAAACGCGATGAGGTCCCTGGGATTGGCGCTCTGGTAGCTGATCCGGCTCATAAGGCGTTCCAGGTCGTACACCGGATTTAAATATTCCCGCAGCTCTTCCCTGGTAATGGCGTTGTTTTTCAGCTCCTCCACCGCGTCCAGGCGGCGGAGAATCTCCGCTTTTTCGATCAGGGGCTGCTCTATGTAATGCCGCAGGAGCCTGGCTCCCATGGCGGTTTTTGTCTTGTCCAGAACCCAGAGAAGGGAGCCCTTCTTGTTCTTTTCCCTGAGGGTCTCGCACAGCTCCAGATTTCTTCGGGAGGAGCTGTCCAGAACCATGTATTTTCCCAGGGTATAAGGAAGCAGGGAGGTCAGATTTCCGATCCCCGTCTTCTGGGTTTCCCTGAGATACTGAAGCAACGCGCCCGCGGCGACGATGCCGCAGTCGTAATCCTGCAGGCCCAGCCCTTCCAGGCTGGATACGTGGAAATGCTCCAGAAGCGCCCGGCGGCAGAGGGCGTCGTCGAAATACCAGTTGTCCAGAGGAAAAACGGTAATTCCCAGACGGCTTCGGAGTTCCTCCAGTTCCACGCCGCTTACCAAAAGGCTCTGGCTGCAGATGATTTCCGAAGGGGCGTACCGGACGATCTCATCCTGGAGCTTCTGAGGGCTCTCCAGCTCCGTCACCAGATACTCTCCGGTGGTAATGTCCGCGGTGGACACCCCGAACCGGTCCGACACGCAGGAAATGCACATGAGATAATTGTTCTTCGTCTCATCCAGCGCCTGGGTATCCAGGTTGGTGCCGGGCGTGACGATCCGCACCACCTCCCGCTTTACCAGGCCTTTGGCAAGCTTGGGATCCTCCACCTGTTCGCAGATGGCTACTTTATATCCCCTGGAAACCAGCTTGTTTAAGTAACCGTCCACCGCATGGTAAGGGACGCCACACATGGGCGCCCGCTCTTCCAGTCCGCAGTCCTTTCCCGTGAGGGTGATCTCCAGCTCCTTGGACGCGGTAAGGGCGTCCTCAAAGAACATCTCGTAGAAATCGCCAAGACGGTAAAAGAGAATGCAGTCTTTGTACTCTTCTTTTGTCTTTACATATTGCTGCATCATTGGAGTCAATGACATAGTTTACCTCGCTTTTGGTTCTCCCAGATAATAAAACCCGCGGCACTCGTTTAACGTCACCGGAAGAATGGTTCCGATCTGATCCGGCGTTCCAGGAAAATGAACCACAATATTCTGTTCCAGCCGTCCTGTAAGGAGGGAGGAATCCTGCTCGTTCACCGATTCGGCCAGCACCGGAAGGGTCTGGCCTGTAAATCTTCCGGTCCGCTTTCTTCCGATCTCCTGTACCAGGGATAACAGTCTGGAGAACCGGTCTTTCGCCACCGCCTGGGGCACCTGGTTTTCCATGGCGGCGGCGGGCGTTCCCGTCCTCTTGGAATAGAGGAAGGTAAAGGCGGTGTCGTACTGAACCCGGCGCACCACATCCAGAGTTTCCTGGAAATCTTCTTCCGTCTCCCCTGGGAATCCAACGATCAGATCCGTGGTAAGGGAGAGATCCGGCATGGCCTCTCTGAGGCGGTCCGTCAAAGAAAGATACTGCTCTTTCGTATACCGGCGATTCATCTCCTTTAGGATCCGGCTGCTTCCCGACTGCAGCGGCAGATGAAGATGACGGCAGATTTTTTCCGATTCCTTCATGGCCTGAATGAGCTCCGGGGAGAGATCCTTGGGATGGGAGGTCATGAAGCGGATTCGGGAAAGCTGTGGAACCTCCTCTTCGATCCTTCTTAAAAGGCCGGCGAAGGACAGCGGATGCTCCAGGGTCTTTCCGTAGGAATTCACATTCTGTCCCAGAAGCATGATTTCCTTCACCCCGTCCGCGTTCAGCCGGCGGATCTCCTCCAGAATGTCCTCCGGCCTGCGGCTTCTCTCCCGTCCTCTCACATAGGGGACGATGCAGTAGCTGCAGAAATTGTTGCAGC
>CALWMW010000009.1 GCA_944382085.1 uncultured Lachnospiraceae bacterium
ATAATGCCGCAGAAGATTCTGGAGAGCAGCGTTGCCAGGGGCGCTCCGGCGCGGCCCATGTTCATCCCCCAGATCAGGAAAGCGTTCCCGGCGATGTTCATCAGGTTGGAAAGAACGGAGATCGCCATGGGCGTTCTGGTATTCTTCTGGGCCCGGAAGATGGAGGAGCCCACGTCATAAAGGGCGATAAAGGGGAAAGACAGCGCCGTATAGAAAAAGTAGGTGTTGGAATTCTCCATAACAAGAGGATCCACCGTACCGAAGATGAGACGCAGGAGCGGCTGACGGAACGCCAGGCAGAACACAGTCAGCGCCACCGAAAGGAGCGTAATGGAAAAGGCCGCCTGCTCCGCCGCTTTCGCCGCCCGCTCCCGGTCCTGGTTTCCAATATACTGGGCGCAGAGAATCGCGCCTCCTGCGGACAGGGCGGAAAAGGCCTGGATCACCAGAATATTGATGGAATCCACCAGAGAAACGGCTGAAATCGCCTCTGAGCCCACGTTGCTTACCATAACGGTATCCGCCATCCCCATTAACGAAGTCAGAAGCTGCTCCACCATCAGAGGCAGAAGCAGCTTCCAGATCTCACGGTTGCTGAACTTATGTTTTTTCATCTGTACTCATGCTCTTTTCTTTTTTGCTAGAAAAGATAGTAGCACAGGAATTTTGAGAATACAAGAGGGATTGCAAATCCTTTTTTGGTTCTATATAATTGACAGAAAGATCATCCGAAAGAAAGCAGGAATTTATTATGAAAGAAACCGTTTTGTACTACGCGCCGCATCCTGTGGCCCACACCGGAAAACTGAAAGGCGTCCTGGTCACTCTGGGAATCCGAATCAAGAACGTCTCTCCCGCCCAGGTTACCCAGAAGGTCGGGTATCTGGCCGGACTGCCCGGATATGAGGAGGAGCCGGCGGCAGAACCCCTGCCGGTTCTGGATCAGGAGATGCTGGTCATGCATCAGTTTACCGGCAGGCGTATCGACGCCCTGCTCGCCGCTATGCGGAAAGCAGGAGTGCCTAAGATCGCCTTAAAAGCCATTGTCACAGAGAGCAACTGCGACTGGAAATTCTGTGAACTCTACGAAGAGCTGAAGAAAGAACACGCGGCTATGAGCGGGAGCTGATCTTTGGAGCATTTTCCGTCCTATTCCGACCGCAGAGCCGCCACCGGGTCGCTCTTGGCCGCCTTTTTGGAAGGGATCAGCCCTCCCAGAAGCGTCAGGAGCACGCTCAGCGCTACCAGCACCACCGCCGCCGTCGCCGGAAGGATGGCGTTGACGTCCGTTCGTCCTGCGATGGAGTGAATCAGGGCGTTGCCCGGAATCAGCAAAAGCAAGGTGATTCCGATTCCCAGAAGGCCGGCGCAAAACCCGATGATAAAGGTCTCCGCGTTGAACACCTGGGAAATGTTCCGCTTGGAAGCGCCGATGGCCCTGAGAATGCCGATCTCTTTTTTTCGCTCCAGAACGCTGATGTAGGTGATCACCCCGATCATAATGGAAGAAACCACCAGAGAAATTGCCACAAAGGCCACCAGCACGTAACTGATCACGTCAATAATGTCCGTCACAGAGGACATCAGCGTTCCCACAAAGTCTGTATAAGTAATCATCTTCTCTTCCTGGCCGTTTTCTTCCATGCGCTGATTATAGCGGTCCAGGATCTCAAGGACTTTGGCTTTGCTTTCAAAGTTCAGAGGATAGAGATCGATGCCGGAAGGCTGATCCAGATTTGCGTATCCCAAAGTCCGCAGATTGTTTTCATATCCCGCGTTTTCATCAGACATAAGCGACATCAGAAGCTCTGAAAGCTCTTCCTCATCCATATTGATCTGAATGGCGTCCATAAACGCGTCCCCGTCGATGGAGATGGCGTTCTCCAGTTTTTCTCCCATCTGCCCCATAGCCTGGGAAAGGGCCGCCGCCATGTTCGTTCCCAGCTGTCCCGCCATCTGCTGCATGGCGCTTTCCAGTCTGGTTCCTATCTGCCCCATGACGGATTCCATGGCGTCTCCCAGCTGCTCTTCTATTTCTCCCTGGACAGTTTCTCCGATCTCTTGGAAAAGAGGCGTAAATTCACGCTGGGCTCCTTCCAGGTCGATGCTCTCTGAGATTCCCGAAAGGAGACGCTGCTGCCCATCCTCGGACTGAAGATAAGCCAGAAACGCGTCGCCGATCTCAGAGGCGGAAGGTATGGCGTTCGCCTGCAGATACGCCTGGTAGCCTTCCATGAGATTCTGGATTACCGTCTCCTGAATCTGCTCCGGCGTGACGTTTACCGTGACGCTGTTTTTCAGAATACGTTCCGCCTGGGCGGTCAGGCTCTGCTGAACCTCCGGAGTCTGCAGATATCCCAGAATCGAGGCGGCGGTGGTGTCTGTGATCTGATTTTTCGCCGCGTACTCCTGATACCCGGTAAAAAGGCTTCCGGCAATTCCCAGCAGATCGCCGTAAGAAACGTCCACGTCCACACCGGACTGAACCAGCGACTGAAGGCTGGATGCGAGGCGGTTTCTCGCGTCCTCTGTGGCAAGGTAATCGGAAAATCCCGTCGCCAGACCGTTGACATTGAAAGCGGGATTGTCTCCCATACTCTCCTGAAAACCCTGGACAAGATCCTGCAGGATCGAGGAAATTTCCTCCTGGGAGAAGGTCAGATCTACCCGCTCTCCAATCTCCTGGAATCTGGGAAGATATTCCTCTGCCAGCGCGGGAAGCATTTCTTCCAGGGCAAGCTGCTTTGAGAGATCCAGTCCCTCTGTGTCCAGAGTAAGCGCCTGGGAAAGGGCGGAGGTATCCAGACTCAGGCCGGAGAGCCCGGACAAATCCAGATTCAGCATACTCTCGTCAATCTGGAACGCGTCTGCCATAGCCTCCTCGTCTACGGTAAAGAGCGTAGACAGATCAAATTTGTTTTCCGTCTCCTCCGATCCGAATTCCTCTCCGGTAAATACGTTGACCGTCCGCTCCGCAAGCTGATCCTTTACGATCTGCCGGTTCGCCGCCGTCTCGATGACATGCTCCGTCAGTTCCGGCGTGTATCCGATCCCTGTGCTCAGCATGGCGATGTCCGTATCCTGGGAAGGACGGACGATTCCCACAAGGGACAGAGTTTCCCCGGACTTCACCAGATCCTTCATATAATTCGCGTCCTCTGTTTTATCCACCCAGACCTGATACTCGGAATCGTACGTATAATAATCCGCGGCGTTTACCAGCTTAAATTCTGTCCCCAGAATTTCCTCGTAGGAGTAGGCGCGGATATCCTCCGGCGTCTCCACATTTTCTTCTTCCATAAACTGCCGCACCATTTTGTCCAGCTCAGAGGAGTTCCGCAGGCCCAGAGTATACAGCATAAAATCACTGATGTTGCCGTTTGAGGTAAGCACAAGGACACATTCCTGATACGATTTTGGCCAGCGCCCCGCCACCACGTCGTACTGCTCCTGGTACAGATCGGGATTCTTGGGCATTTCAAAAAACACATCCGTACTCATGGTCATGGACATCAGGCTGTTGGCGGATTCGCCGGAGCCAAGGCCCATAGCGGAAAAAGACTGATCCGGATTCACCTGTCGCGCGCCGTCCTCTTCCAGCCGGTAAATCTGGGGAGAAACGCTGTAGGTATATTCAATGGATTTGACAGAATCCTCAATGCCGCTCTCTCCGCCATCCAGATATTCCTTGAGAGAAGCCAGGTCGTTGGCGTCCATGGTGGAAAACATAGACGTCACCATCTCAGACACGCCTACCTTTCCGGGCTCCGCCTTGGCGCGGCTGTTTCCGCTCCCGGTCATCATGGAAGCCAGGTCCACTCCGGTACTGGTGATCGAAAGAGGATACTGCGACAGCGTATCCTCCTCCACCGACTGGATGTAGGCGTTGACGCCGGTGGACAGGGAAAGGATCAGGGCGATGCCGATGATGCCGATGGATCCCGCGAAGGAGGTAAGAAGGGTTCTCCCCTTTTTGGTCCTGAGATTGTTGAAGCTCAGAGACAGCGCCGTGAGAAAGGACATGGAAGCCTTCCCCATGTTTTTGTGAACCGGCGGCTTCTGCCCTTCCTCATCGATTTCATAAGGCATCGAGTCCGCCCGGATCTTTCCGTCTCTCAGGTTTACTATCCTGGTGGCGTACTTCTCCGCCAGCTCCGGATTGTGGGTCACCATGACCACCAGCCGTTCTTTGGCCACTTCCTTGAGAAGCTCCATGACCTGAATGCTGGTATCGCTGTCCAGCGCGCCGGTGGGCTCGTCGGCCAGAAGAATATCCGGATCGTTTACCAGGGCCCTGGCAATGGCGACCCGCTGCATCTGTCCTCCGGACATCTGGTTCGGTTTCTTATGGAGCTGGTTTCCCAGGCCCACCTGTTCCAGGGCCTTCTTCGCCCGTCTCCGCCTCTCGCCTTTGGAAACGCCGGAAATGGTCAGCGCAAGCTCCACGTTGGACAGTACCGTCTGGTGCGGAATCAGGTTGTAGCTCTGAAAAACAAAGCCGATGGTATGATTCCGATAAGAATCCCAGTCCCGGTCTTTGTATCTTCTGGTAGAGATCCCGTTGATAATCAGGTCTCCGCTGTCATAGCGGTCCAGTCCGCCGATGATGTTCAAAAAAGTCGTCTTTCCGGAACCGCTGGGGCCGAGGATCGCCACGAACTCATTTTCCCTGAGATTCAGGCTGACGTCGTCCAGGGCCTTCTGCACCAGTCCGCCTGTTTTATATTCCTTGCAGATGTTTTTGATTTGAAGCATAAAAAAAGAACCACCCTTTCAGAATTCTGTCGCGGCCGCTTTGAAAACCGCTTCAAAAGCGGTCTCCCTTGAAGTGACCTTCATTATAGCGCAAATTCCATCGGGTGTACAGAAAAAAGAAGGGAAAAGCACGCCGGGATTCCTTCGCTTCTGAAATACAGGCGTGCTTCTCTTTTAAACGGTAAATGTTTTGTCAAACTCCGGATTGAAATAGTAAAGATTCTTTGCGTTCAGCTGCTCCTTCGTCTTTTCCAGGGCTTCGCCGAACCTCTGGAAATGGACGATTTCCCTGGTTCTTAAAAACTTTAAGGGCTCCCGGACTTCCGGATCTTGGATCATCCGCAGAAGATTGTCATAGACCGTGCGGGCTTTCTGCTCCGCCGCCAGATCCTCCGTCAGATCTGTAATGGCGTCGCCCTTTGACTGAAACTCCACAGCAGAAAAAGGCAGGGATGACGCCGCCTGCGGCCAGATCCCAGCTGTGTGGTCGATGTAATAAGCGTCAAACCCGGCAGTTTTCGCTTCTTCCACCGTAAGATGTTTGGTCAGCTGATATACCATGGCGCAGATGATCTCCATATGGGCGAGCTCTTCCGTTCCAATATCCGTAAGCAGCCCTCCCACCGCTTTTGACGGCATGGTATAGCGCTGGGAGAGATAGCGCATGGAAGCGGACAACTCTCCGTCCGGTCCGCCGTACTGGCTGATAATCAGCTGCGCGGTCTTGGGACAGGTCTTGGTAATTCTTACCGGATACTGCAGCCTTTTTTCGTAGATCCACATTCAGACGCACCCCCCTTCCCAGGGCGCCGGGCCTTCCTGCCAGGAGAACCGCGCCGGGGAGACGGGATTCTCTGTTTCCCCGCACATACTGTCCGGGGTCAGGGGATAGAAGGAAGATGAGAATTCTAAGAGCTTTTGTTTTCTTTCGGTCACCGCCCTTTGAAAAAGCGCCAGGCCGTCCGGATCTTCCGGATGAGTGTCCAGATAAAGCCTCAGGTCATCCAGAAGAAAGCTGATCTGCTGGATTTCCAGAAGCGGGTCTTTCCCCGCTTCCCCCAAAGGGCCGTCCGCTCTGCCGGCTTCTTCGGCGGCAAAAAAAGGCAGGTTCAGATCCTGGAAGATGGTTCCTGCGCGCAGGGCTTCCTCTTTTCCATAGAGTAATCCCCAGCTCTGTACCGGAACGGAAGGAACCGCAAGGTGCTGATGATTCATCATAAAAGATTCCACTCCTCTCTGAGAAAATTTCTTGCGCCTTTAGTATGCGCAGAACGCTTTCTTTTTCTCAGGGAGTTTTTGGGGAAAACGCGGTTATCCAAACAGCTCTCTGGCTTTTTCCATCTTTTCCGTAACCTTCACGCCGAAGGGACAGCGTTCCTCGCATCCGCCGCATCCCACGCAGTCGCCGGCGTTGGCCGACAGGGCATGGTAATGCGCCCGCAGGGATGCCGGCACTTCTTCCTGCATCGCTGCCAGATCGTAGAGCTTATTTACCATGGCAATGTCGATTTCCGCCGGACAGGGCGCGCAGTGTCCGCAGTAGGTGCACTGACCAAAGTAGGCGTGCCTGGGAGCGTGAGCCAGCACGCTTGCGTAGTCCTTTTCTTCTTCAGAAGCCGACTCATAAGCGACAGCCGCCCTCACATGCTCCGGGGTATCGCATCCGGTCAAAATGCTGGCCACAGCCGGGCGGGTCAGGGCATAGTGAATGCACTGCACCGGGGTCAGCGCCACGCCGAAGGGAGAAGTCTGGGCGGAGAAAAGCCTGCCTCCCGCATATCCTTTCATCACAGTGATTCCCACGCCCTGCTGTTCGCAGATCTGATAAAGCTCGGCCCGTTCCGGATTGATTCCGCCAAGCTCTCCGTCGTAGATTTCCTCTGTAAAGTAGGCGTCAAGGTTATCGTTGGCCGGAAGAAGGTCGAAAGCCGGATTGACGCTGAACAGAATCATTTCGATCTTTCCGCTGAAAGCCGCAAGCTTTCCCACCGCCGGATTGTGCGTGCTCATACCGATGTGGCGGATGACGCCCTTCTCTTTCTGCTCTTTTACATAGGCAAAAAATTCTCCCTCCATGACCCGGTGGAATTCCTCCGGATCGTCCACAAAATGAATCATGCCAAGATCAAGATAATCGGTCTGCAGACGCGTCAGAAGGTCCGAAAAGGCGGCCTTTACCTTGTCCATCTCTCTGGTGCGAACGTACTGCCCATCCTGCCAGATGGATCCGAAATGTCCCTGAATGATCCACTTCTCTCTTCTTCCCTTCAGCGCTTTGCCGATATTGGAGCGCACGTTGGGCTCTGACATCCAGCAGTCCAGAATATTGATTCCGTTCTCCTGACAGCAGTCAAGGACCGCTTTCACTTCCTCCTCATTGTGACGTTCCAGCCACTCCGCCCCCAGACCGATCTCGCTGACCTTCAGTCCCGTTTTACCCAATTCTCGATATTTCATGGCTTTTCCTCCTTCCTTTCTCGCCTTTTGTAGCATACAATTTCAGGTTCCGCGCCATTGCATCCATACTCGCAAACCAGCAGATAATTCTCATCCGCAACAAGTCCATAGCATCGTTCGCTTCCCGGCCGCTCAATTTGACATCCGAAATAGACCTTCGTATCGTCCAGCAATTTAATTTTGCTTCCATTGGGCAGCGTGTATTCCAGGTTCACATAAGCGCCGTTTAGCTGGTAAAGCGCTTTTACAGGCGGAAGATCCGCGAGATTCAGAGAATTAAATTCCTCCATCAGCCGTTCTTCTCCTGTTTGAGAGCAGTTCATGTCCATTCTCCCTCCTTCTTTCATAGGATTGAATTGTCAGCCGCACCAGATTCCAACCGGCACGGTTGGATTTGTTGGATCGGCTTATGCAACCGTGCCGGCTACCCGGAAAATACGGTTATTTTCAAGGTTTCTTTCTGCCAGCGGTGCAAAATTTCAACCGGTACGGTTAGATTTGTTGGACCGGCTTATGCAACCGTATCGGCCACCCGGAAAATACGGTTATTTTCAAGGTTTCTTCCTACTAGCGGTATCTAATTCCAAACTGGCACGGTTAGATTTGTTGGATCGGCTTATATAACCGTGCTGCCTGCCCGAAAAGTACGGTTATTTTCAAGAGTTTAGTCCTGCCAACTGTATCATATATCATGAGACTCTCAATATCAGGTTTTCCCCTTGTAAAATCCGCTTTTGTTACAAGCTTCCTCTATTATAACACCCTCAATATTTACCTGTCATTCTATTTTTCACTCACACGAAAAGCATACGAAAAGAGAGCGGAAGATCCTATGATCTGTCCGCTTCCTTTCAAATATTCAACAGGATCTATTCGCCTGTCCGATATCACCCGCAACGGGGCAAACCGCCCTTATTTATGATACAGTTCCCCATAACATATCCAAGTACGGTTTTTTATGCTATTCTTTCTTTACTTTTTTCTAATTCGTGTAAATATAAAGGATCAATATCAATACACTCGTTTACATTTCTTCCTCCAGCAACATCCCATGCCAGAGTACCGTTTAAAACCATACAGGTATCCATAAAAATATGATATGCTTTTATCCGGTCAAAAATATTAGCTGAAAGATCTTTATCTGCATGAAAACATACGATCTTCCCATCATCAAAATAAACGTCCACCGTATAATCTTCATGCGGTATTACCTGTACCACAGTTGGAATATATTCTAACATTACAACACTTCTTTTATATTTAAATTAAAGGATTGATTCTATTTAATGGTTTTCCATCCTCTGCCAGTTCCCAGTTCTGCATCAATTCATCCTGATGGATCACACACCATGCCAGTACAAGTTTCAATTGCCTTGATGGCAATGCACCATGTAAAACACAAGTATCATTTATATCAATCAATGCTTTATTTCCATTATACTCAACACGAAAATGTGGTGGATTATGATCGTCATAATACATAGTGATTCTTATTCCATAAATAAAGCAATTTCTGGCATATATTCACCTCCATCTGGCAACTTGCTTCTAATGTATTCCAGTATCTAATTTTATTATAACTTTGACCGCACATTATGTACAGCTTTTTCCGCAGGCCAGTCCGCAGTATCCGATCATATCTTTCATAGGTTACGTCTCTTCCAATGCTTTTCTAATATCCGCAACAAACTGTGTCTGCTGCTTTCTCAAATACGATTTCACAAAGGGCTTTAGCAGCCATTTCTTCGCTTCCACTTGTTCCGTAAAATCTATCTCTGTTTCATCGCCTTTGGCAGTGAAAATACCAATCCAGCGACCTGTCATATTGCTGTTTTCCATATCAAATTCCCATCGTCTGTATGGCTCAATAAGGGTTACGGTAAAGGTCGTAGGATAGCCGTCTTTTGTGTATTCAATGAATTGCTTATCGCTGATAACTTCTGTCTTGCTTAAATCGCTTCTCCAAGCTCCGTAATTTTCAATATCCAACACCAGCTCCCACACTTTGTGAAGTTCGCCAGGGATCAGCGCTTTTATATTTGAAACCGCCATTTTTGCTCTCTCCTTAAATCAGTCGTATTTCTCAATATGTACGGTGGCAATCGCCGACTGATTCGGCTCTCCGGTAACAAGGTCCTGCGGCGCAGGCACAAGCAGCATAAATCCATCCTTGCCATATCTTAATTCATACCCTTGTGCATAGCCTTCTTCTATGGAGATATGCTGTACCTGTCCGATCACCATAGCCGTAATACCTGCACCGCTTAAGTCCTGTATTTCTTTCAGGGTACATTCCATCGTGAGAAACGCTTCGCTGATCGCAGGTGCGTGAATGGTTTTGGCGTTGGAAAGAGTAAACCCTCCCGTAGCAAATTCGTCATCGTCCCATTCATTCTGATGAATGGTATTTACCAGCATGTCGTAGCAGCTTACAGGAAGAAAGTTAATGCAAAAGCATTTTTCTCTTTGGATATTGGTATAGGTGTGGGTATGCTGATACAGGTTGCCCATCACGGCGAAAAAGGCCGTCTTATCTCCGTGGAAGCAGCTCCATGAATGAAAGCAGACATTTGGTTTCCCGTTCTCTTTCCATGTCGTGACAGCAAAGAGAACGGTCGGTATTCCCGCCGTTACTTCAAAATGAGAAAATAAATCAAATTCCTCCGGATATGCCGGTTTAAAATACTGCGGAAAATCCTTTCCAATCTCAATCTTCATGATGCACCTCCCAGTCTTTCAGAATCATCGTTTATAATTAGCTGAAAATAAAGCTTAAGATTTATTTACTTAACAACTGGAATTTATTGAGTCACCTCTACAATTTGTTTTAGCGAATCATAATCAACAAAATCTACTTTTTTGTTATAGGTTTCTATCAGTGCCTTATCTTCTTGCGTAAGGCTTTCAACCGGCTTGTTTTTAAGAGAATGATATAACATTTTCATCATAGTCTTGTGCTTGAAATTCAATTTGCTGTAATCTATACCACCTCTTAAGTGAAAAACAGATGAATCTTTTAGTAAATGCTCTGGCACTTGTTTTCTTATGGAATTTCTGATATTGCTTATATTTTCTTTATCACATACATCTGCTAATCCCACTGTCACGATAATCAGCTTTGTATTTGGGGATAATTTTTTAACTGTATTCTTTAACCCTTTAATGCCACCTGCATATAAACCACCAAAATAGATTATTCGCTCATAATCAGTTAAGGGTTTTATATCCTCATAGCTGATAACTGGAAATTGCGTCTTTTCTGCAAATTTTTCTGCATATCGCTTTGTTGTACCATACTGACTGCCATATATAATTAAAGTATTCATGTATTATTTCCTCTACAACTTCCATGTTTTCAAATTATTTTAGTCTATTATAACACCCCCATATTTCCCTGTCATTCTATTTTCCACTCCCACGGAAAGCATAGGAAAAGAGAGTGAAACATCATCTGATCTGCCCACTCTCTTTAAAATATTCAATATAATCTATTCGCCTGTCCGATAACACCTGCAGCTGGGGCAAGCAGCCCTTATTTGTGATACGGATCTCCATAACGTATCCAAGTGCAATTTAATGAAAATCAGCAATAATAGCTTATCTCTCCAAAATATGTAATCCATTTCTGAATAATATTGTGCAAGGTATGTGAAGGTATTCTTGAATTATTATTGCAAAAGCAGGGATTTACCCGCACTGGTAATCCTTACCTTTGTCGCATTTTCGGAAGGCTTTCCTTTTGCGATATGTACGTAAATCGGTTCAAGGGGTTTATTCTCATTTGTCCTGAAATAAATCCAGTATTCTCCCATTTTAAAGATTTGAGGCATTTTCAAAGCCTCCTTCCTGAGAGAATTCAATAATAAGATGAGCGGTTGATCTTATTATTTCTTCGAACTGTTCCATCTCTTCTTCCGAAAAATGGTAAACATCTTCCCAGGTATAATTGGGAAGCTAACAGGCAGCATGTTTAAAACCATATTGTTCATCCGGTTTCTCAATATACACTTTTACTCTTCCATCTTTGTGCATATCATAATGACCAATTTCTGTCTCATCATTTAATGTCATAAATGGATATATCATATCAGCATTCCTCCCTGCTTCGTATACACTGCTTATTGTTTATATTATATCCCATTAAGCGTATTTTCAAATTAAGACTTGCCATACAAACCGGAAACGGAAACCTAAAACTCATACCTTGTTCCATGTGAAAGTAACAGTCCATCGGTTAATTCTACGCATAAAATGATAGTATTTTTATCATCAAAATTATTGTGCCCATTATTAATCCATTCAGCAAAAACAGTTTTCAGTTTCTCGGCAATGATTCGATTTTCTTCTTTTCCAATATACCCTAAATTTTTCCCCTTTCCGTGTGCGGTAAACCAGTCACCTGCTATCGCAACATTTGGGTTTTCTTCTATTTGTTTTATTTTATTAGTAAGTGCGTGTGTGATAATATAAAATGAGCCATACTCATACTAAGCATTAACATTCCGCACATACGGCACTTCTTGTTCCACCGATGCTAATGTAATGGGGTTATC
>CALWMW010000010.1 GCA_944382085.1 uncultured Lachnospiraceae bacterium
GGCTGACGCAGCTTCTGCTGACGGTCGCCGTGATGGTGATCAACCAGAAGTTTTTCATCAGCGGCTTTAAGAGCCTGTGGCATAAAGCGCCGAATATGGATACGCTGGTGGCTCTGGGCTCCGCGGCCTCCTTTGGCTACAGCGCCTACGCGCTCTTTGCTATGACGGGAGCGCAGCTTGCCGGAGATTCCCAGGCGGCGATGTCTTTTCTGCATGAATTCTACTTTGAGTCCGCGGCCATGATCCTGACGCTGATTACCGTAGGAAAGATGCTGGAAGCCCGTTCCAAGGGGAAAACGACAGACGCGTTAAAGGGGCTTATGAAGCTTGCGCCCAAGACGGCGACCATCCTTAGGGAGGGGAAAGAGCTTTCCGTATCCATCGACCAGGTGAGAAAGGGAGACGTGTTCGTGGTCCGTCCGGGAGAAAACATTCCGGTGGATGGGATTGTCCTGGAGGGAATCAGCGCGGTCAATGAATCCGCGCTTACCGGAGAGAGCATTCCGGTGGACAAAAAAGCGGGGGATCCGGTTTCCGCGGCGACGCTGAACCATTCCGGCTTACTCAAATGTGAAGCTACCAGAGTGGGAGAAGATACGACGCTGTCCCAGATCATTCAGATGGTCAGCGACGCGGCGGCGACCAAGGCGCCCATTGCCAAGGTGGCGGACCGGGTGTCCGGCGTCTTTGTGCCGGCGGTGATTTCCATTGCCGCCGTGACCATTGTTGTCTGGCTGCTGGCAGGGCAGACCATGGGATTCGCCCTGGCCAGAGGAATCTCCGTGCTGGTGATCAGCTGTCCCTGCGCCCTGGGTCTGGCTACGCCGGTGGCGATTATGGTAGGAAACGGAATGGGAGCCAAGAACGGGATCCTTTTCAAGACGGCGGTTTCTCTGGAAGAGGCGGGAAAGACCGATGTGGTAGCCCTGGATAAGACCGGCACCATTACAAGCGGGGAACCGAGAGTTACCGATCTGTTCCCGGCGGAAGGAATCACGGCGGAGGAACTTCTTTCCCTGGCCTATACGCTGGAAAAGAAGAGCGAACATCCTCTGGCTCAGGCGATCCTGAAGAAAGGCCGGGAAGAAGGGGTAAACGATACGCTGGAAGCGGAAGCGTTTCAGGCGCTTCCGGGCAACGGACTTTCCGGAACGGTACAGGGAGCTCTCCTTACCGGAGGCAATTTAACCTTTATCCGCCGGCATGCCGCAGTTCCGGTACCGCTGGAGGAGAAGGCGAAGAAATTCGCCGAGGAAGGAAAAACGCCCCTGTTTTTTGCCAGGGACGGAAGGCTTCTTGGCGTCATCGCCGTGGCGGACGTAATCAAAGAAGACAGTCCCAAGGCCGTACGGGAGCTGCAGAATATGGGCATCCGGGTGGTAATGCTCACCGGAGACAACGAGCGGACGGCGAAAGCCATCGGCAGGCAGGCGGGAGTGGATGAGGTGATAGCCGGCGTGCTTCCGGACGGAAAGGAAAGCGTCATCCGTTCTCTGAAGAGCCGGGGAAAGGTAGCTATGGTGGGAGACGGGATCAACGACGCCCCGGCGCTGACCAGAGCGGACATCGGAATCGCCATTGGAGCAGGGACGGATATTGCCATTGACGCGGCGGACGTGGTGCTTATGAAGAGCCGGTTAAGCGATGTGCCGGCGGCGATCCGGCTAAGCCGGGCGACCCTGAGAAACATCCATGAGAATCTGTTCTGGGCATTTTTCTACAACGCCATTGGCATTCCCCTGGCAGCGGGATTATGGTATCCCCTGTTCGGCTGGAAACTGAACCCCATGTTTGGAGCGGCGACCATGAGTTTATCCAGCTTCTGCGTAGTGACCAACGCCCTGCGGCTGAATTGGTTCCACATGCACGACGCGGGTAAAGATAAAAAAAGAAAACAGAAAGTACAGAAAAACAAAACACAGGAGGGAAAAGAAATGAAGAAAACCATGAAAATCGAAGGAATGATGTGCGTTCACTGCGAGGCGAGAGTGAAGAAAGCTCTGGAAGCGCTGGCAGCGGTGGAGTCGGCGGAGGTCAGCCATGAGGCGGGAACCGCTGTGGTGACGCTGAAAGAGGACACGCCGGACGAGACGCTGAAGAAGGCGGTGGAAGATCAGGATTACAAGGTACTGGAGATTCAGTAGAACGGTTTTTTGGTGTTGCAAATTTTATTGCGGGATGATAGAATAGGAACAAATTTGGCTTACAGAGACATTTCCCGCTTATATGCAGCCGGCGGCAGCCGGACAGCAGAAAATGGGGACTTTTACCGAGGCGGCAGGGGCTGAGGTAAAAGCCCATTTTTATGCAGAAAAGTATCTTTACATAGAAAGAACGAAGGAGAGAAGCTCTGTGCAAAAGAAAGGAGAAAAACATGGAATTTCTTGTTGAAGGCTTTCTGGCGCTGACCTGGAAGCATGTTGTAATGTATGTGATCGGCATTGTTCTGATCTGGCTGGCCATCAAGAAGGATTATGAACCCTCCCTGCTTCTTCCTATGGGATTTGGAGCGATTCTCGTTAACATTCCCGCCACCGGCGTGCTGGATCAGGTGCTGAATGGAGTAGGGGAGACCCATGGAATTATTCAGTGGCTCTTTGAGACGGGGATCGAAGCTTCGGAGGCTATGCCGATCCTGCTGTTTATCGGAATCGGAGCGATGATTGATTTCGGCCCTCTGCTGTCCAATCCTAAGATGTTCCTCTTTGGAGCCGGCGCGCAGTTCGGTATTTTCGCGGCGATTCTCCTGGCGGTTCTTCTGGGATTCAACATCCAGGACGCGGCTTCCATCAGAATCATCGGCGCGGCGGACGGCCCCACCTCCATTCTGGTTTCCCAGATCCTGGATTCCAATTACATCGGCGCGATTGCGGTGGCGGCTTACTCTTACATGGCTCTGGTGCCCATCATTCAGCCCTTTGCCATCCGGCTGGTTACCACGAAGAAGGAGCGTATGATCCGTATGAAATATGAGCCCTCTTCCGTAAGCAAGACCGTAAGGATCGCCTTCCCCATCTGCGTAACCTTTATCGTAGGACTGATCGCTCCTACCTCGGTAGCGCTGGTAGGCTTCCTGATGTTCGGAAATCTGATCCGGGAGTGCGGCGTGCTCAATACCATGTCCGACGCGGCTCAGAATATGCTCTCCAACCTGATCACACTGCTTCTGGGCATTACCATTGCCTTCAGCATGCAGGCGGAGTCCTTTGTGGCTGTGGACACCATTCTTATTATGGTGATCGGCCTCTTTGCCTTTGTGTTTGACACCATCGGCGGCGTGATGCTGGCAAAGGTGATCAACCTCTTCTCCAAAGAGAAGATCAATCCCATGGTGGGCGGCGCCGGTATCTCCGCGTTCCCCATGTCCTCCCGCGTGATCCAGAAGATGGCTCTGAAGGAAGATCCTCAGAACGTTCTGCTCATGCATGCGGCGGGAGCCAACGTATCCGGCCAGATTGCCTCTGTTATCGCAGGCGGCATGGTAATCAATCTGGTAACTTCTTTCTTATAAAAACAGGTACCTCAGCGGAAGCTTAGCAGAGTCAGGAGGATGGATATGACAGAGAATGTTTTAATGGCATTGGAAATTATGGTAAAAGGAATGGTAGGTATTTTCGCGGCCACCATTCTGATCATGCTGCTTGTCTGGATATTAAGCAAGATCAGCTCAAAATAATCATAAGACGACAGAAAGGGGCGTCGCCGGCTATGGCGGCGCTCTGTTTTTTTGCGGCGATTTCCCATCTTCCGGCTATCCAGACATAAGAAAAAAGAAGAGGAGGCCGGCTGCGCTGACAAAACGGAAGGTTTGTGATAGAATATGGTTGCGAACAGAACTTACAGGACAGACAGGAGGACGTAAGACGTGAAAGAAAAAGCAAAACGAATGGGCGTAGATGTTTTGACGGATCTGGCAAGCGGGCTGTTCCTTACCGCCGCGATTTACAGCTTTGCGGTACCGGCGGGATTCCCTATGACAGGAGTCTCCGGTATCGCCATGATTCTGTACCAGATTTTCGGTACGCCCATCGGTACCATGAATGTGGCGCTGAATATTCCCATCGCCCTGTTCTGCTATAAAACCCTGGGCAAGCGGTTTTACCTGAATTCCCTGAAAACGATTCTGATTACCTCCGCGGTGATGGATCTTCTGGGCCCGATGTTTCCGGTCTATGAAGGGGAGATGTTTCTGGCGGCCCTGGGGGCCGGCGTGCTGTGCGGAATCGGATACGGCATCGTATTCCTGCGAGGGTCTTCCACCGGAGGCGTGGACTTTGTTATGATGACCATACGGGCGTACCATCCCCATCTTTCCCTGGGCAACCTCTCTTTTGTCATTGATACGACGGTGATCGCGGTGGGAAGCTGGCTTCTGGGGAGCATGAACGCCCTGATCTGCGGCGTGGTTATGAATTACCTCAATGCCGCGGTGCTGGATAAGGTGATCTACGGAATGCGGAACGGCAAGCTGACGATGATCATTACTTCGGTTCCGGAGAAGACGGCGGATATGATTCACGAACAGATCGGACGGGGAACCACGATTTTAAGAGGCGTGGGAGGATACACAGGAGAGAAAAAAGACGTGGTTCTCTGCGCCAGCAGCCACAAGGAAATGTATGACATTAAGCGGAAGGTTCACAGCCTGGACGAGAACGCCTTCGTGATTATCGTAGATTCCAACGATGTGATCGGAGAAGGATTCCGCCTGCCGGGGGATACCAATATACTGTAAAAGGAGAAAAGTATGAATGTTTTGGTGAGCGCCTGTCTGCTGGGAATGAACTGCAGATACGACGGCGACAACAACTGGGAACCGGCTCTGGCAAGGATCGGGGAACGGTGTCATCTGGTGCCGGTGTGCCCGGAAGTGTTCGGCGGCCTTCCGACGCCAAGAGAGCCCTCTGAGATCCGCCAGGGGAAGGTCTATGGCCGCGATGGGAGAGAGGTTACGGTTTACTTCGCGCGGGGGGCCAGGGAAACCCTGAAGCTGGCCCGGCTGTTCGGCTGCCGGACGGCGATCCTCAAGGAGAGAAGCCCTTCCTGCGGAAGCGGACAGATCTACGACGGCACGTTTTCCGGAACGCGGACGCAGGGAGACGGGATCACAGCGTCCCTTTTAAAGGAGCACGGGATCCGGGTAATCGGAGAATCCAAATTAGAATCTTTTTTGAAAGAGCTTTGGGAGGAAAGAACATGATCAAAGAACTGATAAAGAAAAACAGAAGCTGGCGCGGGTATGATGAAAGCCGCAGGGTGACCAGACAGGAGCTGGAGGAGATGGTGGACTGCGCCAGGCTGTCCGCTTCCAGCGTAAACCGGCAGCCCCTGAAGTATTATCTTTCCTGGGAGAAGGAGGAGACGGACCGGATTTTGGCCCTTACGAAATGGGCCAGAGGGCTTCCCAATCTTACCCTGCCGCATCCCGGAAAATGTCCCACCGCGTTTCTTGTGATCTGCCAGGATAAAAAGATTTCCGACGCCATGGCCCGGTTCCAGAAGGATATCGGGATCGCGGCCCAGTCCATTCTCCTCTGCGCGGTGGAGATGGGGCTGGGTGGATGTATGATCGGGAATTTTTCTCCGGCCGCAGTGAAGGAGGAACTGTCTCTTCCGGAGGAACTGGAACCGATGCTGATCGTAGCCATCGGAAAGCCGGCGGAAAAGATTGTGCTGACGGAAGCGGGACCGGAGGATTCCGTGGATTACTACCGGGATGAGCAGGATGTCCATTACGTCCCCAAAAGACGGCTGGAGGATCTTGTTCTGTATCAGAAAAAGTGACAGACACAGGAGAGCGAAGATGACGAAAGAAGAGCTTGCCCTTGAGGTGATTGAAAGACTGAAGAAGGAATATCCCGACGCGGACTGCACGCTGGATTACGATCAGGCCTGGAAGCTGCTGGTAAGCGTGCGGCTGGCGGCCCAGTGTACGGACGCCAGGGTAAATGTGGTGGTGGAGAAACTGTATGAAAAATATCCGGACGTCAAAGCGCTGGCCCAGGCGATGCCGGAGGAGATTGAGGAGATTGTAAAACCCTGCGGACTGGGAAAAAGCAAGGCCAGGGATATCAGCGCCTGCATGAAGATTCTGGACGAACAGTACCAGGGAAACGTGCCGGAGGACTTTGACGCGCTTCTGAAGCTGCCGGGAGTAGGGCGAAAGAGCGCCAACCTGATTATGGGAGACGTCTTCCATAAGCCTGCCATTGTCACCGATACCCACTGCATCCGGCTGACCAACCGGATCGGCCTGGTAGACGGCGTCAAAGATCCTAAGAAGGTGGAGATGGCGCTTTGGAAGCTCATTCCGCCAAAGGAGGGCAGCGACTTCTGCCATCGGCTGGTCTGGCACGGGCGGGACGTCTGTACGGCCAGGACAAAGCCTCACTGTGAGAAATGCTGCCTGTCCGATATCTGTGAGAAACATGGAGTATGAGCGATGGCAAAGATACTGATTGTAGAAGACGAGGAGCCGATTTCAAATCTGATCCGCATGAACCTTGTGAAAGCCGGGTACCAGTGCGGCGTATCCATGGACGGAGAGGCCGCGGCGGACCGGATTCAGGAAGAAGACTTTGACCTGATCCTTCTGGACATCATGCTTCCGGGACTGGACGGCTATGAGGTGCTGGAATACGCGAAAAGCCGGGAAATCCCGGTGATTTTTCTTACCGCCATGGGAGACACGGCTCAGAAGGTGCGGGGACTGAAGCTGGGGGCGGAGGATTACATTTCCAAGCCCTTCGATGTGGCGGAGCTGCTGGCGCGGGTGGAAACGGTGCTGAGACGCTGCCTGAAGCTGAACCAGAGCCTGAGGCTGGGGGAGATTGAACTTTTTCCGGAATCCAGAACCGTTCTGCGGGAAGGACATCCCGTGGCTCTCACGCCCAAGGAGTACGAACTGTTTTATTTATTTATGAGAAACCGGAACCGGGCGCTGTACCGGGAGACCATTTATGAGCACGTGTGGGGAGGAGAATATCCCGGAACGGGAAGAACCGTGGACCTTCATGTGCAGCGGCTGAAGAAGAAACTGGGCCTGGAAAAAGAAATCGAGGCCATTTACAAAGTGGGTTACCGGCTGATGGGCTGACCAATCCGGGAAAGGAGGAAGCGATGAGACTGGCCTGGAAAATTTTCTTTCTGACGATTCCCCTTTTTCTCCTTTCGCTCACCGCCCTGGGCACCTGGATCCTTCAGGAAAGCTTTCAGGGCAATCTGGACCGGGAGAGAGAACGGTGCTTTATGGAGAATCAGATGTTTCAGGTCTCCTATGAGCTTACCTGGCATTCCCTTTCCGAAGAGAGCCGGGAAGAGTCGGTAAAAGCCATTGCCCAGGGACTTCACAGAAACGCCGGAGCGGAAGCGGGAAACATCCGGATTTACGGCGAGGATGGAGAGGAGATCCTGTATCAGGACACTCCGGAGCGCGTCGCGACTCAGATTCAGGAGCATCTTACCGGGGACGCAAACGCGGGAGCGCAGATTGTAAGCCAAAAGGGGCGGTACTACGCCGTTGTCCTTTCCAGAAGCAGTACCGGGGTCTGGATCGAAACCACCAGGGATCTGACGCCGGTGTTCCGGGAGCGGGAGCATCTGAAAACCGTATATCAGACCGGAGCTTTTCTCATTACCTTTGTAATGGGAGGGCTGATGCTGGGAATCCTTTACCTGGTCATGGGCAATACCAGGAAGCTTTCCCGCATTGCCCGAAGCTTCGCCTCCGGCCAGTATCAGGCGCGGGCCAACATCCGGTCCAGAGATGAGATCGGCCGGCTGGCGGAGGATTTTAACTGGATGGCCAGGGTGATGAAGGAGCAGATGGAGCAGTTGAAGGAGGAGGTGTCCAGACAGGAAGCGTTTACCTCCGCCTTTTCCCATGAGCTCAAGACGCCGCTTACCTCTATCATCGGCTATGCGGATACCATCCGCTCCATGGACCTTTCCAGGGAAGAGACGGACCTGAGCGCGGATTATATTTACCGCCAGGGAAAACGGCTGCTTTCCCTTTCCCATAAACTGCTGGACTGGTCCGCGCTGGAAGGAAAGAAGGAAACCTTTAAGAGCCTTCTGATGACAGATCTGATCCGGGAAGCGGCCAGGACGAGGGGACGGGAGTAAAAGAAGAAGAACTCTCCAGGCTTACAGAGGCTTTTTATATGGTGGACAAATCCCGATCCAGAAAGGAAGGAGGAGCCGGTCTGGGGCTTGCTCTGTGCAAGAAGATCCTGGAGCTCCATGAGGCGGCCTGGCTTCTGTACGCCCTTTGCGGAGCCGGATTGGCGGCGGCGATTTTTCTGGCTTTGTTTTTCCCGGACTGGTATTCCAGATGGACGCAGAGCCGGATGTTTCAGGAGGTGGAGACGAAAGAGAGAGAGGAGATCTCCTTTACGGACTCCAGGAATATGAATCTCAGGCAGCGGCTTCTGGCAGTGGCGCAGATGCAGCTGGACAACGAGGCTTACAGCGGGGAGGGTCTCGATCCTTACGGATTCCTTGTGGAACCGGAGGATCCTCTGCGGGTGCTGCGGCAGTGCCAGGACGGCCTGGAAGCGTGGACCAGAGCCGGCTTGGTGCCGGAAGAGTACCTGGAACTGTGCCGGACGGCGTATGAGAAGGTCCAGTCCGGGGAAGGAACGGACGATCTGGAAGGGAACGCTTTCTATACGTATGTGAATACGCTCCAGGGGCAGATCCCTGTGTATGTGGTGGTGCTGGCTCAGGGGGAAGAAGCTTTGAATCAGGGAAGAATTCTCATGGCGGTGCTGGACGCGGATCAGGGATTTCTCTATTACGCGTCGGTGCTTGGAGAAGAAGCCGGAGAATATCTGGCGCGGTCGGCGGGATTTTCCTCCCTGGAGGATCTGATGAGAGCTTATTATTACGGGGAGCCGGAGGAACCCGGAGAAACCGTTCCCCAAATCCCGGATTTTCTTCCGGAGGGGATGACCGGAGGTTGTGAGGCGGCGTTTACCGATGACTGGAACCTTGGAATGGAAGGCTCTCTCACCAGCGGAGCGTTTACCGGGAAAGCCTGGAGGATTCCGGTGGGAAACCAGTGGGGAACCGGCTATGCGGTACTCTATGGATCTGCAGACTGGATTTCTTTTATGCAGACGCTGCTGGAGGCGCCGCTTCCTATGGAAGCAGAGGAATGGATCTCGGAAACTTACGTCAGATCGAACTTCTGATACCATTCGGATACAAAAACGAAAAAATTACGATACATTCAAAGAATATTCTTTCTGTCACAGGATGGAGAGAATATTCTTTTTTTCTGTCTGAAAAAGGTAAGAAACAGACAGCAGGAAATCGACAGGGGGACGTTAAAAAATGAAGACGCTAAGAGAGATGGGAGAAACGCTGGAAAGAAGAGGCCTTCTGGCTTTTGCGGATACCGGCCGGTGGAGAGAGGATCCGAGAGAAATTTACTGGGTCGCCTATGATTCCAAACGGGTCGTACCGGGAACGCTTTTTTTCTGCAAGGGAAAGAACTTCCGCCCGGAATATCTGCGGGAAGCGGCGCACAGAGGATGCGCGGGATACGTAAGCGAGAAAAGATACGCGGAAGGGGAAGGCGTACCCTGCCTTCTGGTCCGGGACATCCGGGAAGCCATGGCGGCGCTGGCCGCCGTCTTTTTTGAATACCGCCCCGGCAGTCCCAGGCTTACCGGGATCACGGGAACGAAGGGAAAGACCACTACAGCCTGGTATCTGAAAGCCATGTTTGACGAATGGGAAAAGGAAAAGGAGGGGAAAGAGACCGGCATGCTCTCTTCTGTGGAGAATTACGACGGGATGCGCAGGGAAACCTCCAGCCTGACAACCCCGGAGGCGCTGGCGCTTCAGGAACATCTCTTTAACGCCAGGGCGGCGGGGCTGTCCCATGTGGCTTTGGAGGTGTCCAGTCAGGCTTTGAAATACGGGAGAGTGAAAGAGCTGGTTTTTGACGTGAGTATTTTCCTGAATATTTCCGAGGATCACATCAGTCCGGGGGAACATCGGGATTTCCAGGACTATTTTACCTCCAAGCTTTCCATCTTCCGGCAGTCGGAGACGGCCTGCGTCAATCTGGACGCGGACCAAAGCGATTCGATTCTGAAGGCGGCCAGAAAAGCCGGAAGAATCGTGACCTTCGGAAGCGGTCCCGGCGCGGATCTGCGCTGCCGCCATATTTCCAGAGAAAAAGGGCGCATTACCTTTCAGGCGGTATGCAGAGATTTTAAAGAAACCTTTGAACTGGGGATGAAAGGGATCTTTAACATCGAAAACGCTATGGGGGCGATCGCGGCGGGATGGGTCTACGGAATTCCGGTTTCCTGCATGAAACGGGCTCTTTTGAAGACGCAGGTGCCGGGAAGGATGGAAACGCTTCTGAGCAGGGATAAGAAGGTGTGCGGTATCGTAGATTATGCCCATAACCGCCTGAGCTTTGAGCGTCTGTATGAGGCGGTATATCAGGAATATCCCCAGTACCGGAAGATCATTACCGTATTCGGCTGCCCCGGCGGAAAGGCTTTGAATCGGAGAAAGGAGCTGGGACTTCTGGCCGGTCTCTGCTCCGATAAGGTCTACATTACTTCCGACGATCCCGACCGGGAGACTCAGGAGGCCATCGCGGGGGAGATCGCTTTTTACGTGAAGCTGGCCGGCTGTCCCTGCCGGAAGCTGGCGGACCGGCAGGCCGCCGTGCGGGAGGCGGTAAAGGAAGCGCAGGGAGAAAAGACGCTGGTGCTGATTCTTGGGAAGGGATGTGAAAACCGTCAGAAAATCGGAGGGAAAACGAAACTCTGTCCCAGGGACATGGAGTATCTAAGAGAAGCGTTAGCCCTCAGGGAAAACAGAAGGTAAAATTCTTACCGGGAATTTACGTATTCTTTACTTGAACGCTGTTTTATATTTTACATTTCTCCTTTAAAATGCAAAACGTAATCAACGAGGCGCAGCGAAGCCGCTGCGAGGAAAGGAGAACATAATATTATGAAAAAAGCAATCGCATTTTGCATGGCAGCTATGATGACTATGGGCCTGGGCGTAAGCGCTATGGCAGCAGCAGAGGGAGATATCACCGTTGTATCCAGAGAGGACGGTTCCGGAACCAGAGGAGCGTTCGTAGAGCTGATGGGCGTTGAGGCGGACGATGTGGACAACACCACGCAGGCAGCCGTTATCACCAACAGCACCGCGGTTATGATGACCACGGTAGCCGGAGATGAGAACGCCATCGGTTACATCTCTCTTGGATCTCTGGATGATTCTGTAACCGCTGTACAGGTAGACGGCGTGGACGCTACGGCAGAAAATATTGAGAACGGAACATACCCGGTAGTTCGTCCGTTCAACATCGCGACCACAGAGGATCTCAGCGACGCGGCGGCCGACTTCATGAGCTTTATCATGAGCGATGAGGGACAGGCCATCATCGAGGAGAACGGTTATATTCCGGTAGAGAGCACAGGCGCTTATGAAGCCACGGATGCTTCCGGAGAAGTTACGGTAGCCGGTTCCTCTTCTGTAACTCCGGTTATGGAGAAACTGGCAGAGGGATACGCGGAAGTGAATTCTAACGTATCCATCGCGGTTCAGCAGAGCGATTCTACAACCGGTATGCAGTCTGCCATCGATGGACTCTGCGACATCGGTATGGCTTCCAGAGAAGTAAAAGACAGCGAGATCGAAGCCGGCCTTACCCCTACGGTAATCGCCCAGGACGGGATCGCAGTCATTGTGAACAATGAGAGCGGCGTAGAGGCTCTGTCCAGCGAGACTATCCGTCAGATCTATGTGGGCGAGATCACCACATGGGAGGACGCCCTGGCAGCTCCAGCAGTAGCTGAGGACGCAGCTGCTGAGGAGACGGAAGCTGCAGCCGAGACCGAGGCTGCGGTAGAGACCGAAGCTGCTGAGACTGAGGCCGCAGAATAATCGGGTCGGTAGAATTTTGAATCCTGAACGGTAAGAGGTTCAGGCGGACACGCCAAAGCGCGTGGAGGAAAAGAACTGTATAATTCCTGCTTCTTCCCGGACCGTAAAACGTTCGGGAAGAATTATGAAGAGAAAAAATACTTACCGCAAACGAAAGCCAGGCCCAAAACCAGAAGTACAATGGTCGCGCCGGAGCGAGAAAAAGAAAGGAATGGAAGTTTGCATGACAAATAAAATATCAGAGCGGGTGATGCGCGTGATTTTCCTGATCGCAGCCTGTACCTCCGTACTGGCCGTCGCGCTGATCTGCGTCTTCTTATTTGCGAACGGAGTGCCTGCCATGGCGGAAATCGGAATCTTTGATTTCCTGTTTGGACAGATGTGGCGGCCTTCCAATGACCTGTACGGGATTTTTCCCTTTATCCTTGGAAGTATCTATGTAACTGCCGGCGCGATTGTGATTGGAGTGCCGATCGCGCTTTTGACAGCCGTTTTTATGGTTCACTACTGTCCGAAACGTCTTTATCCGCTGTTTAAGGCTACGGTGAATCTGATGGCGGGAGTTCCTTCCGTTGTATATGGTTTCTTTGGCCTGGTCGTTTTCGTTCCATGGCTGAGAGAACTCACCGGAAACGGAAGCACGATGTTTACGGCCTCCCTTCTTCTGGGAATTATGATTCTGCCTACGGTGACCGGCGTCGCGGAGTCGGCAGTCAGGAGCGTTCCGGACTCCTATTATGAAGGAGCGCTGGCGCTGGGCGCGACTCACGAGCGCAGCGTGTTCTTTACTGTATTTCCAGCGGCGAAATCCGGAATTATGGCAGGAATCGTCCTGGGAATCGGACGCGCCATCGGTGAGACCATGGCGGTCATTATGGTAGCGGGAAACCAGACCTGGATGCCCCAGGGAATCTTTGAAGGCGTGCGTACCATGACGGCGAATATCGTAATGGAAATGGGCTACGCGGCGGATCTCCACAGGGAGGCGCTGATCGCCACAGGCGTGGTACTGTTTGTCTTTATTTTGTTGATTAACCTTTGTATTTCAGCATTGAAACGGAGAACGGCTTATGAATAAAGAAAATCATTTCCCGCTGGATGCGGGCGGAGAGGGAACCATAACGGCTGCGAACGCGCCGGCGGTGAAAAAAAAGACAGCCGGCCAGTGGTTTGAAAAAGTAGGACAGAAGTGGAAAAACCACCCCGGCTCCGCGGCGGCGGCTCTGCTGGTATGGCTGGCCGGATTTCTGACGCTGGCGATTATGGTTTTCCTTGTGGGGTTTATCGTGATAAAAGGCGTTCGCTACATTACGCCGGATCTGTTCGCCCTGAAGTACAATTCCGAGAATGTTTCCCTGATGCCGGCCATGATCAATACCGTCATGATGACCGGGCTCTCCCTGGCAATCGCCATTCCGCTGGGGGTGTTTGCCGCGATTTTCCTGGTGGAATACGCCAACAAAGGAAGTAAAGTGGTGACGGTGATCCGTCTGACCGCGGAGACTCTGTCCGGGATTCCTTCTATTATCTACGGCCTGTTCGGTATGCTGTTTTTCAGCACCACTCTCAAATGGGGGTATTCCATCCTGGCAGGCTCTCTGACCCTGGTGATTATGATTCTGCCGCTGATTATGCGCACGGCGGAAGAAGCCCTTCTGGCAGTGCCGGATTCTTACCGGGAAGCCTCCTTCGGTCTGGGCGCCGGGAAGCTGCGCACGATTTTCCGTATCGTTCTTCCCACTGCGATCCCAGGCATTCTAGCAGGCGTGGTGCTTGCCACCGGAAGAATCGTAGGAGAGACGGCGGCGCTGCTTTACACGGCAGGCTCTGTAGCTCAGGTACCCAAAACCCTGTTTGGACCAGGACGTACCCTGGCGGTTCACATGTACGTACTCTCCAGCGAGGGACTTCATATGAATGAGGCGTACGCGACGGCGGTTGTGTTGCTTGTGGTAGTGCTGGCGCTGAACGGACTTTCCAGTCTGCTGGCAAAAGGACTTGTAAAAGGAAGAGGTTAAGAATGGATAAAATAACAATTCACAATACAGATCTGTATTACGGAGATTTCCACGCTTTGAAAGATATCAACCTGGATATTCCGGAGCATAAAATCACAGCCTTCATCGGACCCAGCGGCTGCGGAAAATCTACGCTTCTCAAATCCCTGAACCGGATGAACGACCTGGTGGAGGGATGTAAAATTACCGGCGAGCTTAGACTGGACGGGGAGGACATCTACGGAAAGATGGATGTGAATCTGCTCCGCAAGAGAGTGGGAATGGTGTTCCAGAAACCGAATCCTTTCCCTATGAGCATTTATGACAACATCGCCTACGGGCCCAGAACCCACGGCGTTCATTCCAAGTCAAGGCTGGACGATATCGTGGAGAAGGCGTTAAGAGACGCGGCCATCTGGGATGAGGTAAAAGACCGTCTGAAAAAAAGCGCCCTGGGGATGTCCGGCGGATAGCAGCAGCGTCTCTGCATCGCAAGAGCCCTGGCGGTGGAACCGGAAGTCCTTCTGATGGACGAGCCCACCTCCGCGCTGGATCCCATCTCCACCAGCAGAATCGAGGATCTCGCGGTAGAACTGAAAGAGAAATATACGATTGTCATGGTGACGCACAACATGCAGCAGGCGGCCAGAATCTCAGACAAGACCGCGTTCTTCCTGCTGGGAGAGGTGATCGAGTACGACGATACCATGACGCTGTTCTCTATGCCAAAGAATAAGAAAACAGAAGAGTATATCACAGGGAGGTTCGGCTGATATGAGGAATCGTTTTGTAGAAAAGATGGACCGCCTTCACAAAGAGATGCTGGAAATGGGCACGCTCTGCGAGAAGGCCATTATGAAGACGTACAAGCTGCTTCTCTCGGAAGCAGAGGAGCGGGAAAAGCTGGTACAGGAAATCGACCGCCTGGAGCATGAAATCGACCAGCAGGAACGCCAGGTGGAGAGCATCTGCATCCAGCTGCTGCTTCAGCAGCAGCCGGTAGCCTCGGATCTGAGAAAAATATCCGCGGCCCTGAAAATGATCACGGATCTGGAACGGATCGGGGACCAGGCTACGGATATCGCCGAGATTATCCAGCTGGGAACGATTCAGCTTCCCATGAACAGCCCCAAGCTGACTCAGATGGCGGAAGCCACCATGAAAATGGTAAACAACAGCATTGAATCCTATGTGGAGAGCAGTCTGGCCATGGCCCAGGAGGTCATTGACAGCGACGATGTGGTGGACGACGCGTTTCTGGCGGTACGCGGCGAGATCATGGACGAACTAAGGAGCGGAGAGGTTTCCGGCGATCAGGCTATGGATCTTCTTATGGTGGCAAAGTACTATGAGCGCATCGGCGATCACGCTTCCAACATCGGCGAGTGGGTGGAGTTTTCCATCACCGGAAAACACAGAAGCGGGAAAGAAATCAACGACGTATTCCGGGTATAAAACATGACGCTGCCGCAAAACGCCTTTCACAGAGCGTTCGCGGCAGTTTTTTGCAGGGGAAATTACTTTACATAAATTTTACATAAAAGATTCCCATTTTTCTCTTACTTTGTGTATAATTTATATTGTCGAGTTTTTTAGGATGCAACCGATAAAACGACCACAAGGAAAGGGAAAACAAATGGACATTTTTAACTTTTTTACGCTTTTAGGAGGCCTTGCCTTATTCCTTTACGGAATGAACGTTATGGGGGACAGTCTGGCCAAGGCTTCCGGAGGCCGTCTGGAGAAAATTCTGGAAACGCTTACCAGCAGCACCCTCAAGGGGGTTCTTCTTGGTCTGGCCGTGACGGCGGTGATCCAGTCTTCTTCCGCGACTACCGTTATGGTGGTGGGGTTTGTCAACTCCGGAATTATGACGCTGGAGCGGACGGTGGGCATCATTATGGGGGCGAACATCGGAACGACGGTGACCTCCTGGATCCTGAGTCTTTCCGGTATTGAGGGAGACAGCTTTCTTATACAGCTTCTGAAGCCTTCGTCCTTTTCGCCGATTCTGGCGGCGATAGGCATTCTCCTTCATATGTTCTCCAAAAATGAAAAGAAAAAGGATATCGGATCGATCCTCCTGGGCTTCGCGATTCTGATGTTCGGTATGGAAACCATGAGCGGCGCGGTGGAACCTCTGGCGGAGATTCCGCAGTTTACGAATCTCTTCCTGATGTTCCGGAATCCCATCCTGGGACTTTTTGCAGGCGCGGTTCTCACGGCCATTATTCAGAGCTCCTCCGCTTCTGTAGGAATTCTGCAGGCTCTGTGCATGACTGGATCCGTATCCTATGGAGCGGCGCTTCCCATTATCATGGGCCAGAACATCGGTACCTGCGTGACGGCGCTTCTGTCCGCCATCGGCGCGAAGAAGAACGCCAAGCGGGCAGCTTTCGTACACCTGTATTTTAATCTGATCGGAACCATTGTCTTCCTGATCCTGTTTTATTCCGTGAATGCGTTCGTCCATTTTTCTTTCCTGGACGACGCGGCCAATCCTGCCGGCATCGCGGTGGTACACACGACGTTTAACGTATTCGCCACCTGCCTGTGGCTGCCCTTCCACGGCTTCCTGGTGAAGCTGGCCAAGCTTACCGTGCGGGACCGGGCGGGAGAACTCCGGAAGGAAGAGGAAGGGAAGCAGGAGCTTCTCGGACTGGACGACCGCTTTTTGGATACGCCGGCTTTCGCGGTGGAGCACTGCCGCAAGGCGGCGGCCAGGATGGCGGACCTGACCGCGGGATCTCTGGAGCAGGCGATTTCCCTGCTGGATCGTTATGAAGAAGAAAACGTGCAGGAAGTAGAACGGAAGGAAGGTCAGGTAGACCGCTACGAAGACCGTCTGGGCACGTATCTGGTACAGCTGTCCAAGCATGAGATGACGCTGAAGGACAGCCATACCCTTTCCGTGCTGCTTCACAGCATCGGAGATATGGAGCGGATTTCGGATCACGCGGTGGGAATTTCCAAGGCCGCCAAGGAGATTTACGACAAAAATCTGGCCTTTTCCCAGGCTGCGGTGGGGGAACTTCAGGTCTTTTCCGGCGCGGTGAAGGAGATTGTCGCCATTACCATGGAGGCGGTGCGCACGGAGGATCTTTCCAGGGCGAGAGAGGTGGAGCCGCTGGAAGAGGTGATCGACGATCTTTCCGCGGCTATTAAGCAGAGGCATATTGAGCGGCTTAGGGAGGGAAGATGTACCATAGAGCTGGGCTTCATTCTTTCGGACCTTATGACCAGCTATGAGAGAATCGCGGATCACTGTTCCAACATCGCGGTCTGTCTGGTTCAGGCGGATAAAGATGAGTACGGACGCCACGCGTATCTGCAGTCTCTCAAAACAGAGGACAGGGAGGAATTTCACCGGCAGTATCAGGCGTACAGCAGGAAATATGCTCTTCCGGAGCGGATCAAAGGCACGCCAAAAATCGATATGCGGGCGCATATGGGCGGAGGGGCGTCTGCGGTCTGATCCGGCACAGGCTCCGTCCTGTCTTTGAAAAAAATGGAGGAGAGTGGAATGGCACTGATTTATATTGTAGAAGACGATGAAAATATTCGGGAGATTGAGATGTTTGCCCTGAAGAACGCGGGATACGACGTGCAGGGATTTGAGAATGCCGGTTCCTTCTATAAAAAAATAAAGGAAAAGGTTCCCGCGCTGGTTCTTCTGGACATCATGCTTCCGGACGAAGACGGACTGGCCATTGTAAAAAAACTCCGGCTGACCTCTGAGACCAGGAAGGTGCCGATTATCCTGGTGACGGCAAAGACGACGGAACTGGATAAAGTAAAGGGACTCGACCAGGGGGCGGACGATTACCTGACGAAGCCCTTCGGCGTCATGGAACTGATTTCCAGGGTAAAAGCGCTGATCCGCAGAAGCCAGGGCATGGACGGGGAGAAGCTTCTGCGCTTCGGCCCTGTGTTCATGGATGATGAGAAGCGGCAGGTTTTCGTAAACGACGAGCTGATCGAGCTTACGTATAAAGAGTACGAGCTTTTAAAACTTCTGATGCTGAACGCGGGAATCGTAGCGCCCAGAGACATGATCCTGGACCGGGTATGGGGAACCGACTTTGAAGGGGAGTCCAGGACGCTGGATATGCACATCAAGACGCTGCGGCAGAAGATGGGAGTCGCGGGGGCGCTGATCCGTACGGTCCGCAACGTGGGATACATGCTGATCGGGGAAGAATAGAGCCATGAAAAAGAAAATCAACAAATACCTTCTGGTCACCGCCGCATTGACCCTGACGGCGACCCTGCTGATTTCCGTGGTGATTTTCCACCATATGTATCAGGAGCAGGTCATCAACGATATGAAAATATACGCGAATCTTCTCCGGGGGCTGGTCAGCTCCGGAGAGGAGATGAAGCGCAGCTATACGGATTACAACAAGGAACTGAGAATTACCGTCATTTCCCAGGACGGAGAAGTCATCTACGACGATGAGGTGGAGAATCAGGACCTGGAAAATCACGGGAACCGTCCGGAAATCGAACAGGCGGAAACCTACGGAAGCGGGTACGCCATCCGACACTCCGATACGGTAAACCAGGATATGTACTACTACGCGGTGCAGCTGGACAACGGACAGATTCTCCGGGTCAGCCAGCCGGCCAACAGTATCTGGAAGGTGTTTTATACCACGCTTCAGGGAATCCTTCTGATCGCGGTCGTTATTTTTCTGGGCTGTATGGTTCTCTCCAGATATATCACCGCCAGCCTGGTGCGGCCCATTGAAAATCTGGCCAGCCACATGGACCAGATCGAGAGGACGGAGACGTATGAGGAGCTGGTTCCTTTTATCACCACCATCCGTCAGCAGCATCTGGACATTCTGAAAAACGCCCAGATGCGTCAGGAATTTACGGCCAACGTTTCCCACGAACTGAAAACGCCTCTGACTTCCATCTCCGGCTACGCGGAGCTGATTGAGACAGGACTGGCCGGGGAGGGGGAAACCAGGCGCTTCGCCAGAGAGATTTCCCGAAACGCCAAACGGCTGCTTACTTTGATCAACGACATCATTAAGCTCTCCGAGCTGGATTCCGACCAGGTGGAGATGACGTATACGGAGGTGGATCTGTATGAGATTTCCAGATCCTGCGTGGAGATGCTGCAGCTCAACGCGAAAAACCATGGGATCCACATCAGCTGCAGCGGGAGCCGGTCGGTGATCCAGGCCAACCGGCAGATGCTGGAGGAACTGGTCTACAACCTCTGCGACAACGCCATCCGCTACAACCGCCTGGGCGGAAAGGTAGAGGTGAGCGTGCGTCCCAGACAGGGGGTTACGTAACTTACGGTGAAGGATACGGGAAGCGGGATTCCAAAGGAAAGCCAGGAGCGGGTGGTTGAGCGGTTCTACCGGGTAGACAAAAGCCGTTCCAAGCAGACGGGCGGCACAGGGCTCGGACTTGCGATTGTAAAACACATTGTGGCCCGGCACCATGCTCAGATCAAGCTGGAAAGCGAGGAAGGCCAGGGGACGGAGATTACCGTAATGTTTGAAAATCAGATACAGAACGCATGAGGGACCGATTTTGAAGAAAATTAAGATTCCTGCCCTTGACTATTGCAGGGGGATAGTGCAATATAAAAAAGTGGAAAGCCGTTTCGAAACCGCCTGCGGGCAGGAGGAGAAGACGGCTTTGTGCTGATATCAGGAAACGATGCAGAAGGGTAAGGGACGAAAGTGAAGAAAAAAAGAAAAGGTTTACGGATTGCGGTGATTGGGATCGTTGTCTGCCTGGCGGCAGGGATTGGCGGCATAGGTTATTACCTTTACGAAAAGGCGAACAGCGGTCTGTTTTTTGAGGATACGGTGATCAACGGATACGACGTGTCCGGGATGACCTGCAAGGAAGTTCTGCTTCGACTGAAGCAGGATTACAGCGCTCCTACGCTTACGATTACCGAGGAGGGCGAGGAGGTTTTGAACCTCACGCTGGAGGACATGGGTTATACGGTGGATCAGAGGAAGCTTCTGAGCAATCTCCAGGACTGTATGCGAGAACAGAACCTGGGCCTTCTTCTAAGCCTTTTTGAGGGAAACACCTTTGAGGTGGAGGTTCCCTTTTCCTTCGACGAGGCGGTGTTCCGGGAAGCCGTAGCGGCCGCTCATTTTTCCAGGCCGAGGACGGCCAGCGCGGACGCGGTCCTGGAGTACAACGGAACGGAATACTACATCGAGCCGGAAGTCTACGGCAATGAATTTGACGACGCTCAGCTTCAGGAGCTGGTGAAGGAGCAGATGGATGAGCTGACTTCAAAGTCCCGTCCCCAGGAGGACGCCGTGATTGAAGTGCCGGAAGAGTTCTATTATCTCCCGGCGGTGACCCAGGACGACCACGATATGAATATCCTCAAGGATATTTACAATTCCTACTGCAAGGCGGATATTACTCTGACGTTCGGGGA
>CALWMW010000011.1 GCA_944382085.1 uncultured Lachnospiraceae bacterium
TTCCGGTTTTTCCCAGGAGACTGAGGAAGCCCAGGAGGAGTGGGAGGAAGAAGAAGAAGACGATTTCTTTGAAAACGATCTGAAGGAGTAAGAGGAGTCCTCTTTCGTAGATCCGAAAAAAGTCCGTAACGCTCTGGCATCCCTGGCAGACGCGGCCAAAGGCGCCGCCGGAAGAGGGAAGGAGCTTTTGGGAGCGGTCAGGGAAAAAGCCCGGTCGCTGAAAAAGGAAAAGAAACCAAAAGAGCAGCCGGAGCCGGAGTCCATAGAAAACGAGGCGGAGCGCCCGGAAGGGGAAACGCCGGATCAGACAGAGGAGAAGCCCCAGGCGGCAGAACCAAAAGAGCCGGAAGCGGGAACCGAAGCGGCAGAAGCAAAGGAACCGGAAGCGCCAAAGGAAGCGGAGGAGCAGCCGGAAGAGGAAGCGGCCAAGGAACCGGAAGCGCCAAAGGAGCCGGAGGAGCAGCCGGAAGAGGAAGCGGCCAGGGAACCGGAAACGCCAAAGGAGCCGGAGAAAAAGCCGGAAGAGGAAGCGAAGGATGAAAAGAAGTCTGAAACGGAAGCCGCGAAAAAAGCAGGAAGCGCGGCGCGGCTTTGGGAGAACATCCGGGGCCGGATCCGGAACGCAGCCGCTTTCCTGAATCAGAAGGATATCGGAAAGAAAGAGCGCGTGCTCATCGGAATCGGAGGCGTGCTGGCGGTTCTCTTCGTGGTTCTCCTGGTGCAGCTGGTGTGGAGCACCCTGGAGAGAAACCATAAGACCAGGAACGTCACCGCGGACAGCGGCCTGACGGTGACAGTGGAGGAAGAACCAGAAGAATGGTGCAGCCAGGCGCGGATTACCCTGGGGGTATCCGCGGCGGATGGCCCGGTTACCCAGGTGAAGATCGATGGAGAAGCGTACGTTCCCGATGAAAACGGCCGGATTCAGTTTGTGACCGGGAACAGCCGGCTGGAAGCGGAGGTGACCACGGAGAAAGGCGCCCTCAGCGCCAGCATTGAGATCCCCATGCTGGATGGGGCGCCGCCTTCCGTCACAGCCTCCCTGAAAGAAGGAAAGATCGAGGTTCTGGCCGAGGACACCCGTTCTTCTGTAGATCAGATTTATTACGCGGCGGTGAACCCGGATTCCATTCTGACGATTCCGCTCTATCAGACGTATACGGAGCCCTTCGAGTATGAAGAAGGGATGCTGTACAGCTTTTACGCCAGGGACAAGGCGGGCAACCGAAGCGTTCCCTTCCAGACGACGATGGAAGAGGCGGAGAGCCTGGAACTGAGTACCGAAGAACTGAACCTGATCATCGGGGATTCCGCAAGCCTTGGCGTATCCGCCAGACCGGAAGGGGCGCTTCTTGGGCACCTCACCTTTGAGTCCCTGAACCCGGAGCTTCTGGAAGTGACGGAGAACGGCAAAGTCACGGCTCTGGCGGCGGGAAAAGGATCCGTCCGGGTACAGGCGGACGGCGTCAAGGAGGCCGTCTGCACCGTGGACATCCAGGCGGAGCGGACCGTCACCATTACGGCCCTGGGGGACTGTACCCTGGGAACCGACGAGAGCTTCAACACTTCCACGAACTTTGACGCTTTCAACATAGTAAACGGTCCCACGTATTTCTTTGAGAATGTCCGGGAAATTCTGGAAAACGACGACGCGACCTTTGCCAATTTTGAAGGGACGCTGACCACGGAAACCACGCGGGAGAACAAGGAATACGCCTTTAAGGGCGATCCCTCCTATACCGAGATTCTCACAGACGGCTCTATTGAAGTGGTGACGCTTGCCAACAACCACAGCAGCGATTACGGCGCCCAGAGCCTGACCGACACCGAGACGTATCTTACAGACGCGGGAATCGACTACTGTCTGGGAGACGCCATCGCCTACCAGGAGCTGAACGGAGTGAAAACCGCGTTCATAGGAATCTATGTGCTGGACGATGGAATGGAGCGGGAGGAACAGGTTCGTCAGACCATCGCCCAGGCGAAGGAGGAAGGCGCGCAGCTGGTGATCGTCGCCTTCCACTGGGGCAGTGAAAAGGCTACGGCTCCCGACGAGACGCAGCAGACGCTGGCCCATATCGCGGTGGACTGCGGAGCGGATCTGGTGGTGGGCCATCACCCCCACGTGCTTCAGGGGATTGAGCTCTACAAAGGGAAATACATCGCATACAGCCTGGGGAACTTCTGCTTCGGCGGAAACAGCGCTCCCTCGGATATGGATACCATTCTGTTCCGTCAGACCTTTACCATCGAAGAAGGCGGGGCGCGGGCAGACGCGAAGGTGGAGATTATTCCCTGTTCCATTTCTTCCGCCTCCGGATACAACAACTATCAGCCGACTCCGGCCCAGGGAAGCGAAGCGGACCGGATTATGGCAAAACTCAACGAGTGCTGCGCCGCTTTCGGCACGTCTTTTGAAGCCTCCGACGGACTGGCTTCCTGAGAAGCCAAACGGGGCTGCGGCAGACAGAAAAAGATGCAACGGAATGTTGCATTTTTTTCTGTCTTTTTCTTTTGGGCAGCGTTTTCGGGCATAGTTTGAAGAGGCCGTAACAAAGGAAATGTTATGACACTAATTGACGCAATATGTTGAAAAAGATATGTAAATGTGCTATGCTTTAGCAGAACTGGGAGGGCAGTATCAGTAGTTAAAAAACAGGGGGATTCTACATGTCACATCTGAGAAAGCAAACACATATCTATTACTATGTTCTGAAAGGAAATCTGAAGATTCTCGCGGATGAGCGGGATAAGAAAAGACTGCTGGATATTGTCCTTGAAGTTCATCAGGGGCACAGTATTCTGGCATTCTGCGTCACAGACGAGGAGGCTGTATTTCTGGAATGTGCCGGAGACATCCGGGAGATCAGAGAAAAGACCGAACGGGTACAGGACGCGTATGGAGCGTATCTTGACGGAAGAAAGGAGAAGAACACGGGCGACGTACCGGGGCTTTCCCTTGCGCAGCTTCAGGAGATTCCCGCTTCCAGGGAGGCGATTCTGGAATGCACCAGAAGGATTCACCGCTTGCCAAAGGAGAAAGGGTACGTTCAGAAGATCAGCGATTACTGGTGGAGCAGTTATCCCGCCTACGCCGGAATCTATGGATGGGAAGTGGTGGATCAGGAATTTCTGCTTCCGTTTTTTGATCAGAATGAAGAGAAAGCCCGGCGGAAACTGCGCCGGTACTGCCAGAATGAAGAATGAGCAACAGAACAGAGAGCCATCCTTTCCCTACCTAATAGAACGAAAAAAGGCAAAATTTGTCACGCAAATCTAAGAGAAAGCTGATCTTTTTCTTAAAAAAAACGAAAGTCTGTGACAAGGCCCTGGAAACATGCTAGAATGTACAGGCAAAGGAAAAGAAGACTTAGCGCAGGGCGCGAAGGGAGGAAAAACTATGCGGATCAAAAGATGGATCGGGTTTGCCGCGGCTGCGGCCGGCGCGGCGCTTCTTCTGTCCGCCTGTACCTCTTCCGGTGAGAAGACAGGGGAGACAGCCGGGGAGACCGTTTCGGAAGAATCCTCTGGGAGCGTAAGCTCAGACGAAGGCGCGGACGCGCCCGCCCAGGAGACGGACGCGCAGACCGGGACGGTTGTTCAGACGGAGACGAACGCGCAGACCGGGGCGACTGTTCAGACGGAGACAAACGCGCAGACCGAGGCAGCTGCTCAGACGGAGACGAACGCGCAGACCGAGACGGCTGCTCAGACGGAGACGCAGGACGTGAGCCGGGAGGACCTCTGGAGCGGCACGTACGTGTCCGACGACGAGACGCTTACGGTGACGCAGACGGACGACTCCACGCTTTCCATCGCTTTTGCCAATTCCGGGATTACCGGCACGGCGCAGATCGATGGAATGCAGGCGGTTTATAAAGGAGACGACTACCATGACGTGGTGCTGAATCTTACCGGCGATGTGATCGATGTGACGGTATCCAGCGAAGAGGATTACGATTCCTCCCAGTCGCCTCTGATCGGATCCTATGTAAAGGAAGAGTAGCGGGCAGCAGGGAAATTACCCAAAGAACGTCAAAAGAGAAGCTTATTTTTGGTGAAAAGGAATCTTGAAAAGGACGGCGGGAAGTGGTATGATGAGCCCGCTTACAAAAGGAAGGACGGACACGGTCCGGGCCTTCGCACGGGGCAGGAGTATTGGAAACAGATGACTGGGGAGCGGTTCTATGAGAATAGAGAAGATTAAGAGTTGGTTTAAACAGCATCCATATATGATCGCGGTGGTATACCTTATTTTTTATCTCCTGGCTTTTAGCTGGCTGGAGAGAAACATAGAGCCCAGGTATATCATCCACTGCAAGCTGGACGAGAAGATTCCGTTCTGCGAAGCCTTTATCATTCCCTATTTCGGCTGGTTTCTTTACGTACCGGCGGCTTTTATCTGGTTTAAGAGAAGGGGCTGGCAGGATTACTCCCGGCTGTGCCTGATGATTTTTTCAGGCCTGACGGTTTGCCTGGCCATCTATTTTCTCTTTCCCACGGGCCTGAATCTGCGTCTGGCAGACGCGCCCCATGAGACCGGATTCCTGTACAATATGGTAAAATGGCTGCGGGGGATCGACACGCCGACCAACGTATGCCCGTCCATCCATGTGATGAATACCGTGATGATCTTCCAGGCCGTATGCAGCCTGGATCACCTGAAGCACCGGCGTCTTGCCATTGCCTTCCACTTCACGGTTATGGTGCTGATCTGCGCGTCCACCGTATTCCTGGATCAGCATTCGGTGATCGACGTAGTGTGCGGAGTCATGATGAGCTTTGTGATCCACGGCATGGTTTACCAGGTACAGTGGCGGGAAGAGCTTGCAAGGCGGAGAACCAAGGTCAAAGGAAAAGAAGTTGGAAGAATTTCATAAAAAGTACTTGACTTACCGCATTGTTTAATAGTATAATGGCGAAGCGGGTTGATGAGACCCGCAGAACATGGGGTCTTAGCTCAGCTGGGAGAGCATCTGCCTTACAAGCAGAGGGTCATAGGTTCGAGCCCTATAGGCCCCATGAGATATGGCGGAATAGCTCAGCTGGCTAGAGCATACGGTTCATACCCGTAGTGTCGAGAGTTCAAGTCTCCCTTCCGCTACTGATAAACGAAACCACTGAGAGATCAGTGGTTTTTTTGTGCGATGAAAACGAACCTCATTCGGAGCCGCGCCTCAGGCGGGGTTGAAATAAGAAGAAACCAGCTCCCACTTGGAAGAAACGCCGCATTTGCGGTAAAGATTCTGTATGTGCTTCTGCAGGGTGGTCTCCTTAATGCCCAGAAGACTTGCGATCTCACCGTTGTTCCTGTACTGAAGCAGCAGGGAGAGAATCTCGGTCTCCCGCGGCGTCAGGTGATAGGGAAGGATACGGTCGGAGAGATCCGCAGGCTCCCTTTTGGCAGCGAAAGAACCGCACAGAATCTGATCCAGAACCGCGTTCAGATGGATTCCCAGGGCGCGCAGAAAGAACATTTCGTTTTCCGAGAAAGGGAAATCCTCCCGCCTGCGGAAAAGGGTGAGCACGCCTAAGAATCTCCGGTCCTTTACAATGCTGTACTGGAGCGTGTCATAGATCTTGTATTTCTCATAGCATTTCAGATAAAGAGGAGACTGCAGCCTGCGCTCTTCGGGAAGAAGATCGCTTTCCCGGATCAGGGTGGACTCGCTGCCGCGGATGATCCAAAGCATGGGATCCTCTCTGCAGTTTCGGATATAGGTCTTCTCCGCCCTGGCGAAAGAATCCGGCACGCACAGGGGCGGCATCTCATACAGTGAAGAAGGCTCCTGGATGTTCCGGCTGTTTTCCTTTGGAAACGCGGAAAAGAGAAGACTGGAATAACTGCTGGGAATCAGCAGACTCAAAGGAATGAGAAAATTTGCTTTCAGGTCTTCTTTTGTCCGGCAGGCATACAGACTGCAGACAATGTCGTTATAAATCAAAAAACTGTTTTTTTCCATAGGGCGCCCTCCTGTATGTAAGAGAATTATAGCAAAAAATCTACTTAAAAAAAAGTATTTTTACTTCTTTTCCGGAAAAGCATGGTCAAGAATGAGAATTGCAAAACAGAAAAGAACGGGATATGATAAAAACAACCAGAAGAAAAAGAAAGACGTGTTTGCCACGAAAACCGCAGTCATGCGGTGGGGGGGATGTGGCGGATACGTCTTTTTTCTGTCCCCGAATTTCCGATCCGTCACAAAATGTTCCGGATCCCATACATATAGAACAGAAGCGCTGAGGGGAAAGGAAGGACGCGTATGGAGCAAATGATATCTTATATCAAACCAGAGCTTCTTGTGGTAGCTGTGGTTTTGTACTTTGTAGGGAAAGGGCTGAAGAAATTCCAAACCCTCCGGGACTCCTGGATTTTGCTGATCCAGGGAGTCTTTGGGATTTTTCTGTGTACCGTATGGGTTCTGGCCTCCTGCCCGTTGGGAAGCGGACGGGAAATTGCCATGGCCGTTTTTACCGCCATGGTCCAGGGGATTCTGGTAACAGGGGTTTCCCGTTCCCTGAAGCAGGGAATTGAGAAGATCAGCAAAAAGGAGTAGACAGGAATGGAAATCATTCAAAATTATCTTACGAAAAACCGCTGTTATCAGCAGAACGTAAAAAGAACGCCCATCGGAATCCAGCTTCACACCATCGGCACGGCGCAGGGATCCGCCCAGGCGGTGGCGGATTACTGGAACCAGGCCTCGGTGTCCGCCTGCGTCACCTATCTGGTAGACTGCGACACAGAAGGAAAAGTGCTCCAACTCCTCCCGGAGGATGTGAGAACCTGGGCGGACGCCGGATACGGGAACCAGTACCTTATTACACTGGAAATCTGTGAGTCAGACGCTATGCGGTATACCGGAGGCGCAGACTATACGGTTCTGGATGAAAAGCAGTTTCAGGCGGATCTGAAAAGAGGATACCAGACCGCGATCCGGCTCTGCGCGGACATCTGCAGACGGTACGGATGGGATCCCACGGAAAAGCTTTCTTCCGGTCTGTACCGGATTTCCAGCCATGACGAGGGGCGAAGAGCCGGCCTCTCTTCCGCCCATGTGGATCCTTCCCATATCTGGCCCAGGATCGGAAAAACCATGGATGCGTTTCGCCAGGAAGTAAAAGCGGCTCTGGAGCCGGTCCGATATGAGGTACAGGCAGGCGCGTTCCGGGAAAGAAAGAACGCGGACGCCCTGGCAAAAAAGATCCGTAAGGCCGGCCTGGAAGCCTTTGTAAAGCAGGAAGGCGAACAATACAAAATCCAGGCCGGTTCCTTTTCCAGCCGGGAGAACGCCGGGAAAAGAGTGGAAGCGCTAAGCAAAGCCGGGTTTTCCGCCTTCGTGGTCTCCAAGACCTTTTAGGTATGGATGGCGATGCAAAGAAAGTATTTGTACAGGAAAGGAAATGGTGCTACACTATTCTCTGGAAAGGCAGGGAAGATGATAAAATGAAAACGATTGAAAATAAAACCTTTGATATGGAACGGGCTTTGTACGGAAGCCAGGATCTTTGCGTGAAACATTGTTCCTTTGACGGACCGGCGGACGGAGAGAGCGCCCTGAAAGAGAGCAGCAGGATCGAAGTGGAGAACTGCTTCTGGAATCTGCGGTATCCTTTCTGGCACGATCATGGCCTGAAAATCCGGGGGACAGAGCTTACGGAACTGTGCCGGGCCGCTTTGTGGTATTCGGATCATATCGAGATCTCGGATTCCAAACTCCACGGAATCAAAGCGCTCAGAGAATGCCAGGATGTGAAGGTGAAAGGCTGCCACATCATATCCCCGGAGTTCGGATGGTCGGTAAACAAGATTGAGATGACGGACACCAGCGCCCAGAGCGAATACTTTATGATGCGCTCTTCCAATCTTACCTTTCGGAACGTAAAACTGGAAGGAAAATATTCCTTCCAGTACATAGAGAACGGAACCTTCGAAAACTGCGAATTCAACACGAAGGACGCGTTCTGGCACGCGAAGAACGTTACGGTAAAGAACAGTGTAATAAAAGGAGAGTATTTCTCCTGGTATTCCGACGGGCTGACGCTGATCAACTGTAAGATCATCGGTACGCAGCCTCTTTGCTACTGCAAAAATCTCCGCCTGATTCACTGTGAGATGGAAGAAGCGGATTTCGCCTTTGAGAAGTCCCAGGTGGAGGCGGAGGTTGTGACGCCTGTCATCAGCATCAAAAATCCCGCATCCGGATGCATTCAGGTTCCGGCGGCAGAGGAGATTATTCTGGACGATCCGGAAGCAAAGTGCCGGATTCTGGTAAATGGAAAAGAACCGGCCGGAATGTGACAAGATCACGGAAGAATGTCGTCATTCCGGTTATAATAACACCAGAAAGTGAAACAAAGGAGGAAAGAATATGTCAGTGATCAATATTACATCTGAGAATTTTCAGGAAGAAGTGATTCGCAGCGAGAAGCCGGTGCTTCTGGATTTCTGGGCCAGCTGGTGCGGCCCCTGTCGCATGGTAGGTCCCATCCTTGACGAGATCGCCGGGGAACGCTCCGACATTAAAGTGGGAAAAGTGAATGTGGACGAACAGCAGGAGCTGGCGGCGCAGTTCCAGGTGATGAGCATTCCCACCCTGCTGGTGCTGAAGAACGGCGAAGTGGTGAACAAGTCTGTGGGAGCTCAGCCAAAGGCCAAGAT
>CALWMW010000012.1 GCA_944382085.1 uncultured Lachnospiraceae bacterium
ACGAGGCGTGCACACAGGCGTATGAACCGGAGAATTATACGGAAGATTTTCATCTGAACTGAAGCCAAATCCCTCGCCGTCCTGCACCACATCTACATCTCCGTTGCTGTTTTCATAGGCGTACGCATCCGGCCCGATATATACGTAGTCCGAATACGTCTCCTTCCCCTCTTTGTCGTAATAGATGGTATGAATGCCTGCGCCGCCTGTTTTTTCCAGGAACGACTCCCGCGTATTCGCCGTCTTAATCCGGCTAAGAATATCCTCCCCTGCTTCGGTTTCTTCCGTCTCCGTTTCAGAGACCTCCGCCAGTTCCGTCTCCGAGACTTCCTGCGCAAGCGCCGGCTGTACCGCGCAGACGCCCAGAGCAAAAAGTCCCAGCAATATACTTATCCTTCTTTTCATTCGCAAACCCCTTTCTTGCTTTGTTATTAAAGAAGCGCTTCTTTCTGGTGACCGATTATAGCATGATTTTTTTCGGATTTCCACAAAGACACCAAATCTTCACCCATTCTTAATTTTCTTTCAAAAACTTTTCTTCCTTTTTCAGATTCTTTTTTCCCAGCCGCACTTCTTCCAGAAGATCCGCCAGTTCATCCGGCAGGCACTCAAAAAGATAGTTTTTTCTCCCTGGTATGGAATCCTGAAAATAGGCCCGCATTTCCCGGCTGGCAGCTTCGATCTCCTCTTTCAGACCGGCGGCGGACAGTCTGGATGCTCCGCCTCCCAGAATAATCATCTGCTCCAGAGCGTCCGAGGTGGCTACGGTTACGGGATAACTCCGGCTGATCTCATGCACCGTTTTCTCAATATACTGATCCGCCGTCTCCGCCTCTTTCGTGTAGACGACGTATATGTTGTGATACTTCTGGACCGCGCCCTGCCCTCCTTTCACCTTATAGGCGTCAAAGACAAGGATCAGCGTATTGCGGCAGTAGCCCTGGTAATTGGATAAAATATCCATAAGCTTATCCCTGGCGCTGTCTATGTTTTCTGCCGCCAGCTCTCTCAGCTCCTCCCAGGCAAAAATAATGTTGTAGCCGTCCACCAGAAGGTATTCTTTCTCCCGGTTCTTTCGCATGCGGCCTCTTTCCCTGCTACCGGGAAGGTTTGTCCCTTTTCCGCCTGGGGATTCCCGATTTTCTTCCCGGCGCTTTTTCTCGCCCTCGCTTCTTCGCCAGCCGGCTCTTCCCTGCTTTACCGCCCCGTAGGTTCGCTCGAAAATGGCCTGCAGCTCTTCATCGTCCGCCAGGGATGGTCCCGGCGTCCGGTCCGGCCTGGCAGCGGGCGCGGGCGGCAGTTCTTCTTCCGGCTCTGGATTCCCTTCTTTCAGCACCGGCTCCAGGTGCATGTACTGCCGCACTTCCTGCCAGTTTACCACAAACCCGGCTCCGTGGGAGCAGAATACCGATCCGGCCGGATTCTCCGTATCCGCTTCCGGATCATAGCCGAATTTCTCAATGATCTCTTCTTCTTTATGGCATCTCTCGTATCCGTCGAAGGTACAGGACAGCCTCCCCAATCCTCTGGTATAGGAAAGCAGCTCCGTCTGATAATGGTTCATCTCGGAGACCGGAACTCTTCCCGTAAGGACCGCTCTGCCTTTTTCAATCACCCGCGGTTCAAAGCTGCCGGATTTCTTCTGAATGTCCGCCATGGCCCTTCCCACAGTTTCCTCCGGCAGTTCCATCCGAAAGGAATACACCGGCTCCAGCAGAATGCTGTCCGCCTGCATCAGCCCATGGCGGACCGCCCGATAGGTCGCCTGCCGGAAGTCTCCGCCCTCCGTATGCTTCGTGTGAGCCCGTCCCGCTGCCAGCGTAATTTTCATATCCGTGATCTCGGAGCCTGTGAGCACGCCCCGGTGCTGCTTTTCCTCCAGATGCGTAAGAATCAGGCGCTGCCAGTTCCGGTCCAGCTCGTCCTCGCTGCAGCAGGTATCAAACTGCAGTCCGCTTCCCCGCTCTCCCGGTTCCAGGATCAAATGGACTTCCGCGTAGTGGCGCAGCGGTTCGAAATGTCCTACGCCTTCCGTCACAGAAGCGACCGTCTCTTTGTAGAGAATGTTTCCTTCCCCAAACTCTGCTTTTACTCCGAAGCGCTCCTGGATCATGTTTTTCAGAATCTCAATCTGGACTTCTCCCATCATCTGTACATGAATGGTCCCGGAACTTTTCTCCCAGACCATATGGAGCTCCGGTTCTTCTTCCTCCAGCTGGCGAAGCTTCCGATACATCTGAGGAACGTCGCATTCCGGAGGAAGGATTAGCTGATACGTCAAAAGAGGCGTCAGCACCGGAAGCATTTCCTCCCCTTCCTGTCCAAGACCTTCTCCCGCGTAAGTGCGGGTCAGTCCCGTCACCGCGCAGATCTGCCCCGGAAACGCCTCCTGGACGCTTTCGTAGCCGGATCCGGAATAAACGCGGATCTGATCCGCTTTCTCTTCCCAGTCTTCCCTCTCTCCGGCAGCGTTTCTTCCCGTCCCCTTTAAAAGGTCTTTGACCTTCAGGCTGCCTCCGGTAATCTTCATATGGGTCAGCCGGTTTCCCTGGGCGTCCCGGCTGATCTTATAAACCCTCGCGCCGAATTGCTTCGGATAGGAAAAACCGGTCATGTACGTTTCAAGTCCCGCCAGGAATTCCTCTATACCCTGCATTTTCAGAGCCGAACCAAAGTAGCAGGGAAATACGTTTCGTTCCCGGATCAGCTTCTGAATCTGTTCCGTCTCAGCCTTCTTCCCTTCCATATACTGCTCCAGCAGCTCTTCGCTGCACATAGCCAGTTCTTCCTGAAAGGCGTCCGTCTCCTCCTGCTCAAACGATACGCACCGGTCGTCCAGTTTTTCCTTCAGTTCTTTTAAAAGGGCCGCCCGGTCCGTTCCCTCCTGGTCCATCTTGTTGATCCACAAAAAAGTCGGGATGCGATACCGCTTCAGAAGTCTCCACAGCGTCTCCACATGACTCTGAACGCCGTCCGCTCCGCTGATCACCAGAATCGCATAGTCCAGCACCTGAAGGGTTCGTTCCATCTCCGCGGAAAAGTCCACATGGCCCGGCGTGTCCAGCAGGGTCACCGCCTTGTCTCCAAACGCCGCCTCTGCCTGCTTCGAAAAAATCGTAATTCCTCTGGCCTTTTCCAGGGCATACGTATCCAGGAACGCATCCCCGTGATCCACTCGTCCCATCCTGCGGATGGCTCCGCTGCAATACAGGATGCTCTCCGCCAGAGTCGTCTTGCCGGCGTCCACATGGGCCAACAGACCCGCGCATATTCGCTCCATCGGCTTTTTTTCTTTCTGTTCTCCCATAAAAGCACTCCCCTCTCGTGAGAACATACTGAATTTAGTATAGCACAAGGGAAGGCGCTCGCCAACACGATTTTCCGGAGACTATTTTCTTTGCAGCAATTTTGCCTGAATATCCACGAGGAGGTTGGCTTTGCGCGCAGCGGCCTGATGCGGACGGGGGCATGCGAGCGGCCTTCTTTCTTCTGATGCCCGGATAAAACTTTGTTCATTCTGTGTGGTTCCACGGTACATGATACAGACCATAATGCATGCCACGATCTTCTCAATTTGGTCAGGGAGCAAGATGATTCGGCTATAATGATGTACTTTTTCTTACCGAATGGGTTTGATAATGCGTAAAAATCCCGTATAATAAAAAATATATTTACACGAAAATTCAATGCCAGATCAAACCAATGAAATATGAATTTGCGGAGACAACAATGGTTAGAGAAGTATACGAAAACGAACTAAACGAACTCCTTGAACTGTACTTATATTTGCATGAGGACACAATTCCGGAAGTGACCGAATATCTGAACAGCACATGGAAAACCATAATTCAAGATGAAAACCATCATATTATTGTCAAAATAGCAGACCACAAGATAGTTTCATCTTGCGTATGTGTTATCATACCAAATTTAACAAGAAATATCAGACCATATGCTTTTATTGAGAATGTTGTTACTCACGCTGATTATCGTGGAAAAGGCTTTGCCACAGAATGTCTTAACTACGCAAAAGAAATCGCAGAAAAAGAAAGATGTTATAAAATGATGTTGCTTACAGGTTCAAAGGAAGATTCAACACTTCGATTTTATGAAAATGCAGGCTACAACTGTACAGATAAAACAGCATTTATTCAATGGATTGATTAATTGAACAGATCCCAGTTTGATGTGGATTTGGGATATTCCCAACAAGCAGAAACGGGCATACTATTGAAAATAAAATGCTTAACCTTACTTCTATAAACACTCGCAAGAAGTTATATCTATAAAATCAATAAAAAATACAATCTAACATTGAAAGGGGGCTGTTGCTCTTATGACAGAAGCCGAACTTCTCAGGCTGATCAAGGACGGCGAAAACATCCAAGTGGAGTTTAAGAAATCCACCACCGAGATCACAAAAGATGTCTATGATACCATCTGTTCGTTCTCCAACCGGGACGGCGGAACGATTGTCCAGGGCGTCAAAGACAACGGGGAAATTTGGGGCATTGCGCCGGATGCGATAGACCGCATGAAAAAGGACTTCGTGACTTCCATCAACAACGGGCAGAAAATCAATCCGCCCCTCTATTTGCAACCGGAAACCTGTACGGTAAATGGCCGCACGCTGCTGGTCATTCAGGTGCCGTCCGGCAGCCAGGTCTGCCGCCATCACGGGCGCATTTTTGACCGC
>CALWMW010000013.1 GCA_944382085.1 uncultured Lachnospiraceae bacterium
CCTTCTCTGTACATAGCGGCTCTCCTTTACACACTGTTGCTCTGGCTGACGATTTTGCTGAAAATACTCTGTACGAGATTTGTCAGCTGCGTCTTAAAAATCAGCACCAGACTGATCAGGACCACGAGTATCAGAATGATCTCTACAACCCCCACACCCTCTTCTTCAAAAAGAAACGATCTTATGTGCTCCATCGCTGCCCTCCCTTCTTAAAATTAAGCCAGAACGCCCCTCCCCGGAGGCGGCCCGGAACCTTTCCTGTTCAAAATGATTTTCAGATGCTTTCCGAACCGGACGCCAGGCTGTGCGTGTCATACGCTGCTGAGGACGAAAGGCGGTATCCGGCTCCCCGCCGGACACGGCAGACACAACGATGGTATTTCCCCGGATCGGCAGAACTGCGGTGTTCCTACTGTAAAAAGTTACGTGTTCAAATGCTTGGATTCCTTAACGAATGGTGAATCACAGATGAGAAAAAGAATTTGACTCAGAAACTAAGAAAGTGTTCCAGACGCTGCCGTCTTCCCGGCAGGAGTTATCAGTGACAAGGTTAAGTATACCACTTTCTTTTGATTTGTAAATAGCTTTTGATGAGAATTATATACTTTGTGAGTATTGTACAAGAAGCGGCCGTTTTTTTCTCTCTTTTGCCAAAAAAGAAACCGGAAGCAGAGTTCTCCGCTTCCGGTACGCTCATCCTCTCATTCCTCATAGACGATCCGTTTCTGCGCCTCCTTCAGGGACGGGCAGATGCCTGCCCCGGTAAGCGCCCAGAGGGCCGCGCCGTAGGCCGCCTCCTCTTTGTGCGCCGGAATCTCCATGGGCAGCCCGAATTTCTCCTCAAAAATTCTCTGAAGCCGCGGGTTCATCCGCAGGCCGTTGCCGCTCCCGATCAGATGCCCCGGCTTTGGCACGCCCAGCCGTTCCATCTCCCGGTAAAAGTCTAAAAGCTCCTCCGCCATACCTTCCAGCACGCCCAGGATAAAGTCCTCCGGCGTAAAATTCTCCAGGCCCAGGTTGGCGATCCCGCCCCGCTTTTCCGGCTCCTGCCGGGTGCCGCAGAACCGGGTGTCCACGGTCAGAGAGGTATGCCCGGTCCCGTTCTCCTTCAGGATGCGGTCCATAGCGCCGTAAAGCTTTCCCGGATCGCTCCCGGTCAGAAGAACCGCCGCCCGGCGGAAAAAACGCTCCAGAGCCGCGTAGGCCCGGCCGCCGCACAGCCCGGCGCCTACCAGAAGATACTGATCCCTGCAGATCGCCCGCAGTTCGGTCTTCTCTGTCTCGACGTAGCGCGTCAGTCCCGCGGAAATCTGGCTGGCCGTCCCGATGTTGATCAGCACGCTCCCCTCCAGTTCTCGCACCGCGCCCAGGACGCTGGCCTGGTTGTCCCCGATTCCCGTGGATACGGGAATCCCCTCCCCGGTCTGTCCAAGGAGGCCGCAGTCCGCCTGGCACTGTGGCAGAATTTCCGGCGGGATCCCCGCCCGCGCCAGCGCCTCCCCGTCAAAGGCCATCTCCGCCAGGTCAAAGCAGCCCAGGCTGGCGCCGTTGGACACGGACAGGCAGGGGGTGTTTCTCCCGGTCAGGCGCATCCCCAGATAATCCGCTATGGTACAGAAGGAAACCGCTTCCTTTGGGACCAGGCCGTTTCTCAGATTATAAAAATGGGTGGTCAGGCCATAGCCTGAGGCCATGGGATATCCGGTAAGCCTGGACATCGCTTCCGCATACGTCTCTCCTTCGCCGCCCGGATACGGCTCGTTTCCCCGCTCGTCCTGCCAGGTAAACAGCGGGCTCACTGCTCTTCCCTCCCGGTTCACGTACAGGATTCCGTGCATCTGCCCGGTAAACCCAATACAGGAAAGCTTTGGATAGTCCCTCCGGAAATCCCGGTAAATCCCCTCCGCCAGTTCCCAGATCCTCTCCGGATCCTGAAGATCCTCAAAGCGCTTCCCCGGAAAGGAAGCGTCGTTGTCCAGCGTGATTACCCGTTCTACTCTTCCGCTCTTTGCGTCCAGCAGAACGCCGCAGACCGTCGTCGTTCCAACATCAATCCCTGCTGCGTACATCCTTTTCCCCTTTCTTTCTCTGTCCTTTCGCTTTTTACCGCTCAGAAAAAACCTTTTTCCTGAAAAAAGTCTTTTCTGAGCCATAAAAATAGGAGACATCTTTTTCTCTTTCAGATGTCTCCCTCTACTTTGTTGTGTCCAATGGACTTTCCTTCCTTTCTTTTAAATTATGGGATATTTCTTTCTGTTTTCGGTGGTCCGTACCTCTCTTTCTTTTCTGTTTTTCTTTCATCAAATGGTTTTCTTTCGTTCTCATTTAATGAAAAAAATTACATTCCCATTGGAATCTCCTCCTTAGGTTTTGTTCACTGTTATTGTATGTCAGTATTATAACTTCTATTTTTCTTTTTGTCAATACTTGTTTTTCAATTTTATAATTATTTTATTTTTAAAAATTGATATAATTTTCCGACAATTTATCCTTTGAAAACGGCCGGAGAGGAGCGCTCCCTTCCGGCCGTTTCCCGCTATTTCCAGTTTTCCATCACCCGAAGAATCTCTTCTTCGTAGTCGCCCCGGTATTCTTCCTGGCGGCCTCCGTCTCTTACGTTGCTCTCCGCCCCGAAGCCGTCTTCCTCAAATTCCCACACGTGGTAGCCGATTCCCCGGTACTCAAAGTCCACGCTTCCCAGGCCGTCCTCTTCCGTATACTGGAAGGGCCAGCCCTTCTCCCTCAGGCATTCCTGAATCTTCTGAAGTCTCATGGGGTTCTCCTTCTTATAAGCCCAGCTTATCCACGATGGCTTTCAGAGCCTCCCGCACCGGAGACTCCTTGGGAAGCTGTACGATGGGCTTTCCGTCGCAGTCGTAGCGGTACACCAGGTCATCGTGGGGTACTACGCCCAGAAGCTCCAGCTCCTGCCTGCGGATCTCTTCCAGGGTGCCTTCGTCCAGTTTCCCTTCCGGCGCCCGGTTTACGATCAGTCCCACCTTCTTGGGCTTGAAGTTCAGTTCCTTCATCAGCTTCGCGATCCTTCCCGCAGCCTGGACGCCTCTTCTGGAGCAGTCGCTTACCAGAATCGCCGTCTCCATCGTGGGGAGAAGCCCCCGGCTGATGTGCTCCATGCCGGCCTCATTGTCCACCACCACATAGGGATAGTGGCTCTGAAGCTTCTGGATCTGCGTCTGTACCAGCCCGTTTACAAAGCAGTAGCAGCCCTGCCCCTGGGTTCTTCCCATTACCATCAGATCGTAATCGTCCTCCTCGGTAATGGCGTCGGAGAGGCGCATCTCCAGATATGCCTGTTTCGTCATCCCCGCGGGGATCTGATAGCGGCTGTCCACTCCGGCCCGCTCGATCTCCTCTCTCAGCTCGCCCAGCGTCACCTCGGTCTCCACGCCCAGGACTTCGTTTAAATTGGAATTCGCGTCCGCGTCCACTGCCAGCACCGGTTTTCTTCCGGTCTCGCACAGGTACTGGATGAGAAGGCCGCAGAGGGTGGTCTTCCCTACTCCGCCTTTCCCTGCTACCGCAATAATATGTGCCATATCGTTTTCCTCCTTATTTTAAAATTGTGTTCTTCTACTATTCTTACAGCCGTACTTTGATTATAAACGTTCTCCAAAAAAAAGCAATCCCATTTTGCCTCTTCTTGACAAAAAATAAACAAACTTTCGCTACTCCGGCAGACTGTCCCGGACGCACAGGACGCCGTATCCCAGCTCGCTGTTGGGCCACGACGAAAAGCCGGGAAGCTGCCTGGCCCCTCTCTGAAGATAGGCCTTCACCTTCTCGCCGTAGAGGAAGGGATCGTTTCCTTCGGTAATCCCCCATTCCATGAGAAGCGCCGCCGCCCCGGCCACAAAAGGAACGGCAAAGGAAGTCCCGGTGACAGAAACGTAGCCGCCTCCCGGAGCCGCGGTCGTGACTTCCACTCCCGGAGCCGCCAGATCCGGCAGGGCGTACAGCTTCTGTTCCGGCCATCCTCGCCCGGAAAATACCGCGTACTGCTGCCTTCTCGCGTCGTACGCGCCCACGCTGATTACCCGCCCCGCCGTGGCGGGTATGGTCATCGTAGCCAGCGGCGACGGCTGCAGGAACCGGGTGCCCCGGTTCCGTACCCTGGCGTCCGACAGCCACATATCGTATTCTCCATTCACAATTCTAAGGGGGGTAAGGAGAATTCTCCAGGTCCCCTCATCCAGATAAACTTCTCCCGGAAGAAACTCCACATAAATTTCCTGAAGGCCCTGGTAGGGGCTTGGCATACCGTAATAAACCAGAAGCTCCGTGCGCCCCAGCCGGTACCGGGCCGTGCCGGCCTCCTGCCCCAGCGGCCCCGCTTCCTGTCCGTTTGGATGCACGATCGTTACCCGGTACTGATCCGCGTAATTTTTCCAGATCTGAAGGCTCAGGCCGGTCTCAAATTCCTGAATCAGAAGTTCAATCTGGGAGGGTTCCTCCGAAGAAACCGTGCCGGAGGCATGCCCTCCTGTCCCTCCTTCGTTTCCGGTTCCCACAGAAATCACCGTTTTCCACTGATCCGCCATAAGCTCCAGGTACGTTTCCAGAAGGGAGGTGCCGCGGTGGGAGCCGTATACGTTTCCGAAGCTGAGATTCACCGATACCGGTTTCCCAAGCGCCTCCGCTTTCCGGATTACGTATTCCACCGCCGTCATCACCTCGGCGGTCCTGGGGAATCCGTCCCTGGGAGCCAGGCCCAGCTTTACCACCAGAAGATCGCTTTCCGGAGCCACGCCCCGGTACTGCCCGCCGGAGGCTCTTCCGTTTCCGGCTGCAATGGCCAGTACCTGAGTCCCGTGGCCGCTGAGATCCCGCTCCCCCACAATCTCATAGCCGGCTTCCCGGCTGCCCGCTTCCAGCGCCCGGTTGATCTCCTCCTGGCTGTAGATTCTGTCTGCTTCCTGATCCCACAGCTCCAGAATACGGGTGCTGCCGTCCTCCTTCCGGAAATCCGGATGAAAATAGTCCACGCCGGAGTCAATGACCGCCACGATCACTCCTCTTCCCTGAAGATCGTATCTGGCATTCTGCACCGCTGAAAGACAGGAAGCCGCCCTTCCTTTGTCAAACGAAAAAAAAAAGCCGCTTGGGCTTTTCAATGTACTGAATCTGCGGCAGGGCGGCCAAAGCTTCCAGATCTTGCCAAGGCAGCACCAAAATTCCATAGCCGCCGGAGAGCGGCGTAAATTCCCATTCCGGCTTTAAGCTTTCCCGCAGCGTTTCACTGTAGCGGATAATCACCTGCCAGGTTTCTTCCCTGGGATTATATCCTGCCTCCAGCTCCGGAGACCTTTCCCGTTCCCCAGGCGTCGCCTCCAGAGCCAGATTCAGAAGATTTTCAATTTTTTGGTCGTTCATGAACACGATCCTTTTGTTTTTTACAGTATATGTCACATCACGCTTTCCGCTTCCTTTTTCTCCCCCTTAAAGCTCCTCATCGCCAGAAGCGCCAGAATCAGGATCAAAGGAAACGCGCATCCTGCCAGCATCCCCTTCTGAAGGCTGTCTCCGGCATTCTGGGTAACGGCTCCCACCAGGCCTGGGCCAAACGCTCCTCCCAGATCCCCCGCCATGGCCAGAAGAGCGAACATGGCAGTGCCGCCGGCAGGAAGTCTCTGAGAAGAAATGCTGATGGTGCCCGGCCACATGATCCCCACGGAAAAGCCGCAGAGAATACAGCCGATCAGCCCGATCATCGGATTCGCCGATATGGACGCCATCAGGTAGCAGATCAAGCACAGGCCGCCGGATCCCATCATAAAACTCATAAGGTTCATCCGGTCTCCGTATTTTCCGTAAATCACCCGGCTGATTCCCATCGTCACCGCGAACAGGCAGGGACCGGCCAGGTCACCCATTGTTTTGGACAGGCCGATGGCGGATTCCGCGTAGGCGGAAGCCCACTGGGCCATGGACAGTTCCGAAGCCCCCGCGCAAACCATCAGAATTACCGCCGTCCAGAACATAGGAACCCGGAACAGGCCGGAGATCCCCATGCTTTTTCCATCCTCCACCAGAGGCTCGATGGGACAGGTGGCAAAATTGTAAATATTGTACAGAGGAAGCGCCGCCCAGATGCAGGCAAGCCATTTCCAGCTGTCCACTCCAAATACCGCGAAAAACAGGGTGGATAAAAGAACAACTCCCACGGAACCCCAACAGTAAAAGGAATGAAGAAGGCTCATAGCCGCCTCCTTGTGTTCAAAAGGACAGGCCTCTACAATGGGGCTGACCAGCACCTCGATCAGTCCGCTCCCCACCGCGTAAACCATAACGCTGATGAGAATTCCCACAAAGGGATCCGGCAAAAGCTCCGGCAGGAAAGCCAGGCTGATCAGCCCTGCCGCCGAGCACAGTTCTGAGGCTACCACAGATTTACGGTAGCCGATGCGGTCTACAAACTTTGCGCACAAAACGTCGATCAGCAGCTGCGTCAGAAAAAATACCGTTGAAATCAGGGCGATTTTTCCAAGAGGGATCCCGTAATCTTTGTGAAATTTCAGGATCTGCAGAGGGGCGAAGGTTGCCGTGATCGCCTGGGTTACAAATCCCAGATAACAGGCGATTACTGTTTTTTTATAATTCTTAGCCATGATGATTCTGTTTTCCTTTCCGAATGTTCTTTCTCGGTATCTTGACTTTTCCCTTTTCAGCCTTCATAATACCAGATTGAACTATATCGGATTTTACTTGCGGAAACAATGCACAATATCAGATTTTTATTGTACAATATCTCAATTTCAGGAGGGAGACCCTTGCATCAACCTGGCGGTTATACGAAAATTTCTACAGACGATACGCTAAGAGAGACGATTTCTCACGGAAGCGAAGAATATCCTTTTCGTTTTTACAAGGAGGACGTCTGGGATTTTGATTTTCACTGTGTGGACTGGCACTGGCATCCGGAGGTAGAATTCGTCTACGTGCAGACCGGAACCGTTGTTTTTTTAATCGGAAGCCGCCGGTATGTCCTGGAAGCGGGAACCGGGATTTTTATCAATACCGGAGTCATTCACCGCTTTGAATCCGGCGCTCCTGCCCGGATTCCCAATATCGTATTCCATCCTTCTCTTCTGGCCTCTGAGGACAGTTTGATCTACCAAAAGTACGTTCGTCCGATTCTCCATTCCTCCCTGGAATGCCAGATCTTTTCTCCGGAAATCTCCTGGCAGAAGGATGCGCTTCAGATTTTGCTTTCTGTTATCGCTCTTCAGGAATCTTCTTCCGGAAACGAGCTGCAGACGCTGCAGACGCTTTTAAACTTATGGGGACTTCTCTGCAGCCATGCTCCTGCCCTTCCGGAGCCTTCCGGCTCCCGTACTTCCCTCCGCTCACAGGCGCAGCTGCAGATCCTGCTCCAATATATACACAGAAACTATGCCCGCCGCATCTCTCTGGAGGAGCTGGCCGGTACGGTTATGCTCAGCCAAAGCAGCGTGATGAATCTTTTTCAGAAGTATCTCCGCACCTCTCCCATTCATTACCTTGCGGACTATCGCTTGAAGCGGGCGGCAAAGCTTTTGGCCTCCACCCGCGGCAGCGTCTCACAGATCGCCCAGGAATGCGGCTTTGAGACCTCCGGCTATTTCTGCCGCAGATTTAAAAGGTTATTCGGCATGACGCCGGGGGAATATCGAAGAAGGGCGGATGAGGATGAAAATTTGAGGAAATGAAAAGAGTAATTTTACGCAGATTTCTCTTGACTTTCTCGCATTCTGGAATAAAATATATGTGTTTTCCTAAAATATTTTATTTTATCTTAAAACAGAGGGTAAGGAAATGGCAAGACAATACGTACAGGACATGACTTCCGGGAATGAGACATCGCTTCTTTTGAAGTTTTCCGTTCCCATGCTGATCGGAAACATCTTTCAGCAGTTTTACAACATGGTGGATTCCATCGTGGTAGGCAACTATGTAGGCAAGGAGGCGCTGGCCGCCGTAGGAATGACCGCCTCCCTGAATTTTCTCTATTTCAGCCTGTGCAACGGTTTTGCCACCGGCGCGGGCGTTCTCATCTCCCAGTATTTTGGAATGAAGAATGAGCGGAGGGTAAAGGATTCCATCGGAAACTCGCTCTATCTGATGCTGGGTATGGGCGCGCTTATGAGCGTGCTCTCCGTGCTCCTATCCGCCCCGATTCTGCGGCTTTTGAATACGCCGGAAAACATCTTTGAAGATGCTCTTTTGTATACCAGGATCGTCTGCGGCGGGCTTTTCTCTGTGGTGCTCTACAATGGAATCGCCGCCATGCTCCGGGCTCTGGGAGATTCCACCACGCCCCTGATCTTCCTGGTGGTGGCCAGTATCCTCAACGTAATCGGCGATCTGGTCCTGGTCCTGGTGTTTCATATGGGGGTAGCCGGAGTCGCCATCGCCACCATCGTGGCGCAGCTGGTCTCCGCCCTGGGATGCATCGGCTACGCGGTTGTGAAAAATCCATACTTCCGCCTGGAAAAAGAAAATTTCCGGGTCAGCCGCAGCCTGCAGTCTAAAATGCTCCGCCTGGGGATTCCCTTCGGCGCGCAGGGAAGCCTCATCGCCTTTTCCTGCGTCGCGCTCCAGAGCGTGATCAACCGCTTCGGATCCGACGTCATCGCGGCCTTCACCGCTACCAGCCGTATTGAGCAGCTGGTGCAGCAGCCGTTCAATTCCTTGGGAACCGCCCTGGCCACCTTCACCGGACAGAATCTGGGCGCCGGAAACATAGAACGGGTTCAGAAAGGATATAAACGGTCCACCATGCTGGTGATCCTCTTCAGCCTGATTATGTCCGCCATGATGTTCCTGTGGGGAGATAATTTCGTAGGGCTGTTCGTAGACGATGCCGAAGTCATTGCCATAGGCGGAAGAGCGGTGCGCATCACCAGCCTGTTCTACATCCCCCTGGGCATGATCTACATCGCCCGCAGCCTCCTGAACGGAGCCGGAGACTCCATCTTCGCCTTCATCAGCGGACTCGCGGAGGTGGTCGGCCGGATCGGCTTCTCTTTATGGCTGGCGGCGATCCCGGCGCTGGGATACTGGGCCGTCTGGTACACCACCGGCCTTACCTGGCTCATTACGGGCGCTGTGTGCATCCTCCGCTACGTGCAGGGAAAGTGGAAGCAGATCGTTTTGACGGACTGACCGGTTACCTGGTTTCCTCCGTCTCCAGAAGAATCCGGGAGGGCGCTTCCTTGCCGCTGTACAGCGTCTGGAGCGCCTTCCTCTTTTTTCCCTGTTCTCCCCAGACGCCCCGGTAATTGCAGTGGATATGGTATTCCGGGTAATTGGAGGAGGAAAGGTCGAGCCGCAGGCGTTCCCCTTTTTTTACCGTGCAGCAGATCTCCCACATATCTATGTTCACCTGGATGCAGCTGCCCGGAAGGTAATCTTCCCCCGCGGCGCTCCCCTGGCTCACCGTCGTTATGGAGGAGCGGATATGGTAGGCCTCTCCCCTGGGTGTGACCCGCATAAGCTTCGCCGTAAAGGCCGTATCTTCACAGTCGCTGGAGACAAAGAGCTCCGCCCGGATCTTTCCGCAGATCCGCAGATCCTCCGAAAGCGGCAGGGAGAGAAGGGTGATTACGTCCGTTCTCTCTCCCGGAGGGGGCTGCAGAAGGCTTCCGATGCTGTCCCAGGTATACAGGCAGGATTCCGCGCCCCAGGATTTCACTGGTTGCTCCGGATCATAGACGTAAGAGGCTTTTCCCGGATCCGGCGGCGCCGTTTCCTCCAGGCTTCCTTTGGAAAAATCAAAATAAAAGATCCTTTGCTGTTTTTCCCGCTTCTCCCAGGATTCCCATGTCTGCCACCGGTCTTCTCCGATCTGGTAGGTTCGGACTTCTTCCTGGGGAAGCTTTTTTTCTTTCAACGTCTCGTCAAACCATTCCAGCATCATACGGATCTCGCTGTTTTTCGCGTTCTCGGTCTTCTGCCCCTGGATACAGACTTCAAATCCGTGATTCCAGGGTCCAAGGATCAGACGGCTGTGCGCTCTGGATCCGGGATTCAGTTTTTTCCAGGCTTCCAGAGCGCTTCCCAGGTGATGGTCGTACCATCCCTCCACAATCAGGAGGGGAATCCGCGTCTTTTCCGGAATCTCATCCAGCTGTTTCCACCACCCCTGCTGCCAGTAAGCGTCCTCTTTTCTGGTATTGCATACGTATTCCCGGTACCAGGGGACCTCCCCGCCCCAGAGGGCTACGTCTACCTCCTTTTGCGGCATATACCGGCATACCTGGTCATAATCCGCGTTCACTTCCCAGCCGCAGTTCTGCATGCTCCAGGAAGTGAGCACATCCTGGCGGAACATCCCTTTTTCATAGGCGGACTTAAATCGGTCGGTTCCGTAATGTGTAAGAACCATACTGGCCACATACCCGGTCACGGCGTCCGCCATAGCCCATCCGGCGGCGGCCAGATAGGAACAGCCCCAGTATCCGATGGTTTCCGCCCAGGGTTGAGCCGCCAGCCATTTCACCGTGTCAATCCCGTCGTTTCTCTCGTGAATGTTGGGAACCCATTCTCCCTGGGATTCTTCAATCCCCCGGCAGAATTGAAAGACAAAACCGTAGCCCCGCTTCGCAAGCTCCGCTCCGTGTACCTCCAGAATCTCCCGGTGGGAGACGTAGCAGGATCTCTGCAGAATCACTGGAACGCTCTTCTTGCCCGGAAGCTCCGGCTTAAAAAGGAACGTATGCAGCCGGATTCCGTCCCGCATGGGAAGAAAGCGCTCCTCTCTGACATACTCCGGGCACAGTTCCTGATACCCGCTTTTTCGGTATTCCTCCCGCAGCGCTTCCTCCTGTGTCATTTTGTCATCTCCTTCTCATAAAGCCGGTCCACCATCCATACGCCGTCGGTTCCCAAAATCAGATCCATCTGCCCGGAAATTGAAAAACCGTTCTCTTCTCCGGCTCCCTCTACCGATACTTCAAACGAATAACGAACCTCTTCCTCCTCCCTGCCCGTCTCCTCCAGAGTAATTTCCTCTGCCGTCAGATCCTCTCCGGCATCCTGGACCAGTCCGTACAGGCGGGTGGGGCCCCGGTTGGCGGTCCAGTCCTCCCAGGCTTCTTCGGTCATATATTCATAGGGAGAAATC
>CALWMW010000014.1 GCA_944382085.1 uncultured Lachnospiraceae bacterium
GTACGGCTTCAGCTATTACCGGCAGGAGATCACAGAACCTTTGTATGACCGGATTCAGGCGGAGCCGGGGGATTCTTTCAAAATTCTTCTGGCTCACGGCGGGGACGCGAAGCACATTCCCATAAGCCGGGAGCGGCTGGCCGGCGCCGGGTTTGATTATGTCGCCCTGGGACACATCCACAAGCCCCATGCCCTGATGAAAAATCTGGCCTGTTATGCCGGTGCGCTGGAGCCCATCGATCTCAACGATACCGGCCCTCACGGATACATCCTGGGAGAAACCTTCCGGAAAAAGGTGAAGATTTCTTTCGTCCGCCTGGCGAAACGCCAGTACCGCCACGAGGCCATTGAGGTGACGCCGGAGGATACCGGATTTTCCCTGAGGGAAAAGATCCTGGAGCGGATCCGCCAGGAAGGGACGGGAGATCTTTACAAAATCATCCTGAAGGGTCAGAGAGACCCCAGGTTCGTCCCGGACTGGGAGCGGTACCGGAAGTGCGGAAGAATTCTGGAAATGGAAGACCGGACCGTTCCGGCCTTCCCCCTGGAGGAACTGCGGGCAAGATATCAAGGCCAGCTCATCGGAAACTTTATTGAAAGCTTCGGGGAGGAGCCGGAAGATGAGATCTCCAGAAAGGCGCTCCAGTACGGCCTGGAGGCGCTGCTGTTCCAGGACCGGTAAGGGAAAGCCGGAAGAAAGGAAGGGCGGGAAATGGAAATTCTCGACATTGCAGTGAAGCACTATGGAAAGTTTGAAAATTACAGAATGGCCTTCCGTCCCGGACTGAATCTGATCTGCGGAGGAAATGAAACCGGGAAATCCACCCTGCATTCCTTCCTGGGAGCGATGCTGTTCGGACTTCCCAGAGGGAAGGGCCGGGCGGCCAGGACCGACGAGCACCAGCTGCGGCAGCCCTGGGAGAATCCGGCTTACTTCGCGGGGGAAATGCGGATCCGGGAGCAGGGAAAGCTTTACCGGATCCGGAGGGATTTTTCGGGACACGGCCCTTCCCTGACGATTCTCTGTGAGACGGAGGAGCGGGAGGAGGAGGAACCGGAAAAATTTCTGGAGGAGATGCTGGGAGGCATACGGGAAGCCGGATTTCGAAATACCATTTTTGTTTCCCAGGGAAGCGCCAGAACGGATCGGGGGCTGGCCGGCGAGCTGGAAAGCTTTATGGTAAATTATGAGAATTCCCTGGATGAGCGCGTAGACGTCTCCAAAGCGCTGACCTCCCTGCGGAAAAAGAAAAAAGAATTTGAGCAGAAAAAGAAAAAAGAAGAAGAACTGCTGGACGCCCGGATTGAGAAAGGCCGGGTGGAGGCGGAATACATCCGCAAAGAAAGGGAAAGGCTGGAAAAACAGCTGGAAGGGCTGGAAGAGGACCGGGACGAAAGGGACTGGGAGGAGGAAGAGACGCTTTCCGGAGGCGGAAAAGCGGGAAACGCGGCCAAGGCGCTGCTGGCCGCGGGCGGAATGCTCTCTCTTGCGGGAGCCGTCTTTCTTGAGGCGTGGAAGGCGAGACTCTTCCTTGGGTTCTCGGCTCTTGTTTTCTTTGGCTGTTTCTACCTGGCCTGGCGGCTTTTGAAAGCGCCGGCACAGGAAGGACGTCCCCTTTTGCGGGAGGAGGGACGCTGGAGAAAAGAAAGGCTCCTGGAGGAGATTCAAAACCGCGGGGACGCCTGGCAAAAGCTTCAGGAAGAACAGGAGGCGCTGTATGGCCAGTACGCGGCGCTGGACCGTCTTCAGAGAGAAGCCGACGCGCTGGACCTGGCCATACAGAGAATCTGCGACCTTTCTCTTGGTATCTACCAGAAGACCGGAGGCACGCTGAACGACCGCGCCTCCGGGATCCTGTCGGTTCTTACCGGGGGAAAGTATCAGAGGATCACCATGGACGATACCATGGAGGTCCGGGTTCATACCCAGGACCGGATTCTCAGGCTCTGGCAGCTGAGCTACGGGACCATGCAGCAGATCTACTTTTCTCTCCGCATGGCGGCCGGGGAGCTGTTTGCGGGGGAGAAGAAGCTGCCCCTGATTCTGGACGAGCCTCTGGCCATGTATGACGACGTCCGGGCAAAAGCCGCCCTGGGATGGCTGGAGGACTGCGGACGCCAGGTGATCCTGTTTACCTCCCAGAGCCGGGAAGAGACTCTGGTAAGAGAGCTGCGGAAGGAGAAAGAAAAAAATGGATAAAATCGGATGTCATCTGTCATGTTCCAAAGGATTTCTGCATATGGGAAAAGAAGCGGTGTCCATCGGCGCCACGACCTTTCAGTTTTTTACCCGGAATCCCAGGGGGAGCAAGGCCAAAGCGCTGGATCCGGAGGATGTGCGGGCCTACCTTGCGTACGCCGCAAAGCACGGGATAGAAAAAATCGTGGCGCACGCTCCCTATACGCTGAATCCCTGCGCCGCGAAGAAGGAGACCAGGGCCTTTGCCCTGGAAACCATGGCGGACGATCTGGAACGGCTGGAATCGCTTCCCGGCGCCTATTACAACTTTCATCCGGGAAGCCATGTGGGACAGGGGATCCCGGCTGGCATTCGGGAAATAGCCGGAACGCTGAATGAGATCCTGCGTCCGGGGCAGAAGACCGTGGTTCTTCTGGAGACCATGGCGGGAAAAGGCACAGAGGTGGGGAGCCGCTTTGAGGAGCTGGCGGCGATTCTGGAGCTGGTGAAATGCCAGGAGTTGGTAGGCGTCTGTCTGGATACGTGCCACGTATACGACGCCGGATA
>CALWMW010000015.1 GCA_944382085.1 uncultured Lachnospiraceae bacterium
AGATCTGATCAGCCAGGAAGTGATGAAGGCCTTTGAAGCCTGCGGTTACGATCCTTCCTACGGCAGAACAGGGATTTCCAATCGCCCGGATCTCTGTGAATACCAGTGCAACGGAGCCATGGCGGCAAAGAAAAAATACGGAAAGGCTCCGGCGGCAATCGCCGCCGAGGTGACGGAAAAGCTCAGGGAAAATCCGGCTTTTGAACTGGCGGAGGCGGTGGGCCCCGGCTTTATCAACCTGAAAGTGACCGGAGCGTTCTTGCAGGAGTACCTGAAAAAGATGGAGGAGGATTCCAACCTGTCTGTGGACCGGACGGAGCATCCAAAGACCATCATTTTGGATTACGGCGGCCCCAATGTGGCAAAGCCGCTGCACGTAGGCCATCTGCGCTCCGCCATTATCGGCGAGAGCATCAAGCGCATCGGCCGCTTTATGGGACACCGGATGATCGGAGACGTGCACCTGGGAGACTGGGGGCTTCAGATGGGGCTTATCATTACGGAGCTGAAGAAAAGACAGCCGGAGCTTCCCTATTTTGACGAAAGCTGGCAGGGCGATTATCCCAAAGAAGCGCCCTTTACGATTTCCGAGCTGGAAGAAATCTATCCGGCCGCCAGTCAGAAATCCAAGGAGGACGAGGAGTACCGCCAGGAAGCCCTGGAGGCTACCAAGAAGCTTCAGAACGGCGCGCCGGGATACCGGGCTCTCTGGGAGCACATTCTGAACGTATCCGTGTCCGACCTGAAGAAGAACTATGAGAAGTTGAACGTAGAATTTGACCTCTGGAAAAAGGAATCCGACGCCCAGCCCTATATTCCGGAGATGGTGCAGAGGATGAAGGAGGAAGGCTACGCCTATGAGGATCAGGGAGCCCTGGTGGTGGACGTGAAGGAAGACTCCGACACGAAAGAAGTGCCTCCCTGCATCCTTCTGAAATCCGACGGCGCTTCCTTGTATACCACCACGGATCTTGCCACCATCGTGGAGCGGATGAAGCTGTTCCATCCCCAGGAGATCCTGTATATTGTGGACAAGCGCCAGGAGATGCATTTTACCCAGGTGTTCCGCTGCGCCAGAAAGACGGGACTGGTTTCGGAGGACACCGGCCTTCGTTTTCTTGGCTTCGGCACCATGAACGGAAGGGACGGAAAGCCTTTCAAAACCCGCGAGGGCGGCGTGATGCGTCTGGAGACCCTGATCGGGGAGATTACCGAGGAAATGTACAAAAAGATCCTGGAGAACCATGAGGCGGATCCCCAGGAAGCCAGGAAGACCGCGCAGATTGTGGGTCTTGCGGCCATTAAATACGGAGACCTCTCCAACCAGGCGTCCAAAGATTACGTGTTCGACGTGGACCGCTTTACTTCCTTTGAAGGAAACACCGGCCCCTATATCCTGTATACCATCGTGAGGATCAAATCCATCCTGGCAAAATACCGGGAGATGGGCAATGAAGTGGGAGACGGGGAGATCCTGGCGCCCGCCGGGGAGACGGAAAAAGCGCTGGCCCTTTCTCTGTGCGGCTTTAACAGCGCGGTTTCCCAGGCCTATGCGGAGGCGGCGCCCCATAAGATCTGTTCCTACATCTACGAGCTGTCCAATGCCTTCAACCGTTTCTATCACGAGACGAAGATTTTGACCGAGGAGGATAAGAGGCAGCAGGCAGGATGGATTTCCCTCCTTGAGCTTACCAGACGGGTTCTGGAAACCAGCATTGACCTTCTGGGCTTTTCCGCGCCGGAGCGGATGTAAAAGCCCGGAAAGAAAGGCGGCGGTATATGAAGTACATAAAACAGTTTGCCATCATTCTTACGGTTTCCTTTCTGGGAGAGGCGCTGCGGGCGCTGCTGCCCCTTCCGGTTCCGGCCAGCATATACGGCCTCCTTTTGATGCTGCTGGCCCTGTGCACCGGGATCCTTCCCCTGGAAGCGGTTCGGGAGACCGGGCGATTCCTCATTGAGATTATGCCGCTGATGTTTATCCCGGCGGCGGTAGGCCTGCTTGAGTCCTGGGACAGGATCAGCCCCATTGTGGTGGAGCTGATTGTGGTGACCGCAGTCTCCACGGTGCTGGTCATGGCCCTTTCCGGGCGGGTAACCCAGTGGGTGATCCGCAAAGAGAACAAGAAAACCGGGCGGGGAAAGGAGGAGAAGGCGCAGTGAGAGAATTCTTGTGTGAATCGGTATTTTTCGGCGTGGCGCTGAGCATCCTGGCCTACGAGGCGGGAATCTTTCTGAAAAAGAAGCTCAGGCTCGCGATTTTCAATCCCCTCCTGGTGGCGGTGGCCGCCGTGATGGTCTTTCTGCTCCTTACGGGAGTGGACTATGAAAGCTACGAGGCGGGGGCGGAGAAGCTCAGCTATCTTCTCACCCCGGCTACCGTCTGCCTGGCCATTCCTCTCTACGAGCAGATCGGGCTTTTAAAGCACCATGCCAAGGCGATTATGGCGGGGCTGATCTCCGGAGTGCTGACCAGCCTCATCTCCATCCTGGGTATGGCGGCGGTGTTCGGGCTGAGCCATGAGGAGTATGTGACGCTGCTTCCCAAGTCCATCACCACAGCCATCGGAATGGGCGTTTCCCAGGAGCTGGGCGGCGTGGTGACCATTACCGTGGCAGTGATCATTGTGACGGGAATCCTGGGCAATGTGATTGCGGAGCCGGTATGCAGACTCTTTAAAATCCAGGAACCGGTGGCCAAAGGCGTCGCCATCGGATCCGCCGCCCACGCCATCGGCACCGCCAAGGCCATGGAGATGGGAGAGATTGAAGGCGCCATGAGCAGCCTTTCCATCGCGGTGGCGGGACTTCTCACCGTACTGGGGGCGTCGGTATTCGCCAATTTCTTGTAAAGACCTGGGAAATCCCGGAAAAAGCCTTTGTATTATTATAAGAAATATGTTATATTATGAAGCAATAGGGAACAAAGGAGCTCCGATCTGCTTAGAGTTCCTTTGTATTTTTATATTCATACGGTTAAGGAGGAGAAAAAGATGAAGAGATACGGGAAAAGAATCCTCAGCGCAGGGTGCGCGGCGGCTATGCTTCTGGGAATGGGAACCATGGCGCAGGCGGAAGAGACGAAGACTCTGAGAGTGGCGATGGAGTGCGGTTACGCCCCCTACAACTGGACCCAGCCCACGGATGAAAACGGGGCGGTCCCCATTGCCGACAGCACGGAGTACGCTTACGGCTACGACGTCATGATGGCGCAGCACATCTGCGAGGAGCTGGGTTATGAACTGGAGATTGTCAAGCTTGACTGGGATTCCTTGGTTCCGGCTGTGATTTCCGGCACGGTAGACTGCGTGATCGCGGGCCAGTCCATCACATCGGAACGAATGGAAGTGGTGGATTTTACCGTTCCGTATTATTATGCATCCATCGTCACCCTGACCAAGAGCGACAGCGAGTACGCGAGCGCCCAGGGCGTGGCGGATTTAGCCGGCGCGACTTGCACGTCCCAGCTGAACACCATCTGGTACGACGTGTGCCTGCCTCAGATTGAAGACGCGGAAATTCTTCCGGCCCAGGATTCCGCTCCGGCTATGCTGGTAGCTCTGGACGCGGACAAGTGCGATCTGGTGGTAACGGACATGCCCACCGGCATGGCCGCGGTGGTGGCTTATCCGGATCTGACCCTTCTGGATTTCTCCGGCAGCGAGGACGACTTTGAGGTATCGGAGGAAGAGATCAACATCGGAATTTCCCTTCAGAAGGGAAATACGGAGCTTCTGGACGCCATCAACGGAGTGCTGGAGAAGATGACGCCGGAAGACTACGAAGAGATGATGAACGAGGCCATTGCCGTTCAGCCCCTTTCCGACGCGGAATAAAGGCTCTGGCAAAGAAAGGAGCAGAGGATTATGCCTCAGGATTTTTTAGGGAGAATATGGTATATTCTTGACAACAACTGGATGTCGTTTCTGACCGGAGCGGTGAACACCATGATTATCGCCATCGTGAGCACGCTCATCGGATGCGTCATCGGCTTCGCGGTGGGCCTGGTACAGACCATCCCGCTGAATAAAAAAGATAATCCTCTGAAAAAAGGCGTACTGTATCTGGTACGCCTGATCTTAAATATTTACGTTGAGGTTTTCAGAGGCACCCCGATGATGGCTCAGGCCATGTTTATCTATTTCGGGTCTTCCGCCGTGTTCGGGATCAATATGTCCATGTGGTTCGCGGCCTTTTTCATTGTATCCATCAACACGGGGGCTTATATGGCGGAGACGGTTCGGGGCGGCATTCTCTCCATTGATCCGGGCCAGACGGAAGGAGCCAAGGCCATCGGCATGAATCACGTTCAGACCATGACCTATGTGATTCTTCCCCAGGCGCTGCGCAATATCATGCCCCAGATCGGGAACAATCTCGTAATCAACATCAAAGATACCTGTGTTCTTTCCACCATCGGCATCGTGGAGCTGACATACACCACCAGAAGCGTGTCGGGAGCCTTATATACGTACTTTGAGGCTTTTTCCATCGCCATGGTGATCTACTTCATCCTCACCTTCGCCTGCTCTAGGCTTCTTCGGATGTGGGAGAAGAGGATGGACGGAAGCGACAACTACGACCTGGCGACGACAGACACCCTGGCCCACACCAGCGGTCTTTATAAATACACAGGCAGAGAGGAGGAGCGGGATTGAGCAGGGAAGAAGTAATCCGCATTCATCATTTAAGCAAAACCTTCGGGAAAAACGTGGTTCTCAGGGATATTGACTTTTCCGTATGCGCCGGAGACGTGACCTGCATCATCGGCGCTTCCGGTTCCGGAAAATCCACGCTGCTGCGCTGTCTGAACCTTCTGGAGACGCCTACCACCGGAGAAGTCTATTTCCACGGCCAGGACATTACAAAGAACGGGATCGACGAGGCGGCTTACCGCAGCAAGGTAGGCATGGTTTTTCAGAGCTTTAATCTGTTCAACAACATGACGGTGCTGGACAACTGCATGATCGGCCAGATCAAGGTTCTGAAAAAAAAGAAAGCCCAGGCCAGGGAGAGCGCCCTTTCCTTTCTAGAGAAGGTAGGGATGGCGCCCTACATCAACGCGAAGCCCCGGCAGCTCTCCGGGGGGCAGAAGCAGCGGGTGGCCATTGCCAGGGCGCTTGCCATGGAGCCGGAGCTTCTGCTTTTCGACGAGCCCACCTCGGCGCTGGATCCCCAGATGGTGGGGGAGGTTCTGGACGTTATGAAAAAGCTGGCGCAGGAGGGGCTGACCATGATCATTGTCACCCACGAGATGGCCTTTGCCAGGGATGTGTCCAGCCATGTGGTTTTCATGTCGGACGGCGTCATCGCGGAGGAAGGGAAGCCGGACCAGATTTTCAACCATCCCCGGAATCCAAAAACCACAGAGTTTTTAAGCCGGTTTATGAGAGGATAGTTTTTTATGATTCATATCTTGGAACATTGCGCGCTGGACACCCTGAAGCTTCTGCCGCTTCTGTTTCTGTCTTATCTCCTGGTGGAATACGCGGAACACCGTATGACCGGAAAGACCAGAGAGATGATCTTCCAGGCAGGGAAGGCCGGCCCGGTGATCGGCGCGCTGGCGGGGATGATCCCCCAGTGCGGATTTTCCGCGGCGGCGGCCGGCCTGTTTGCCGGCGGCGTAATTTCACCCGGAACTCTTCTGGCGGTGTTCTTGTCTACTTCAGACGAGATGCTGCCGATTTTGCTGTCAGAAGGATTTTCTCCCGGAAAGATCCTGGAAATCCTGCTGATTAAGGCGGCTGTGGCGACGGCGGCGGGATTCGCGGTGGATCTGGCGGTTGCGGCGCTGGGAAAAAACAGACGAATGGAACACGGACACTCCCCTCTGTGCGAGCACAGCCACTGTCACTGCCAGGGAGGAAAGATTCTGCGGCCGGCGCTTTATCATACCCTGCAGATCGCGGTGTTTCTGTTTTTGATTAATCTTGTTCTGGGCGCGGGAATGGAATGGCTGGAGGATTCCAGGGCGATTCAGGCGATTACGGAGACGGCGTTTCTGCAGGAAGCGCTCTGCGCTCTGGTGGGGATGATCCCCAACTGCGCGGCGTCCGTGCTGATTACCCAGCTGTACCTGGAAGGCGTGATTCACGCGGGAGCGCTTTTCGCCGGACTATTGTGCGGGGCGGGGAGCGGCCTTCTGGTTCTGTTCCGGACGAACCGGAATCTTAGGCAGAACCTAATCCTCCTGGCGCTTCTCTACGGAATCGGCCTGGGAGCCGGTTTCCTCATCGGATGCGCGAAAGTCCTGTAAAAGCGTTGGAAGGATTTGCAGAGAATGGAAAGGAAAGGAAGAAAAAGATGGACTATATGATTCGGGCCACGGCGGCGGACAGCCAGATCCGGGCCTTTGCCGCCACCACGAAAGAGACGGTGGAGCTGGCCAGACAGTATCACAATACAAGCCCGGCGGCGACGGCCGCCCTAGGACGGCTTCTCACGGCAGGCGCCATGATGGGAGCCATGATGAAAGGCGAGAAGGATCTCCTCACTCTTCAGGTAAAGGGGGACGGCCCCATCGGCGGCCTTACGGTAACGGCGGACAGCGCCGGCGGCGTGAAGGGCTACGCGGTAAATCCCAAGGTGCTTCTCCCGGCGAATCTGGCCGGAAAACTGGACGTGGGAAAAGCGGTAGGAAAAGGCACGCTCCGGGTGATTAAGGATCTTGGGCTCAAGGAGCCCTACACCGGCCAGTGCGAGCTTCAGACCGGGGAGATCGCGGAGGACCTTACGTACTATTTTGCCGTATCGGAGCAGGTGCCCTCTTCCGTGGGGCTGGGCGTACTGATGAACCGGGAAAATACGGTGCGCCAGGCAGGAGGATTCATCCTTCAGCTCATGCCCTTTACTTCCGAGGAAACCATTTCAAAGCTGGAGGAGAAGCTGTCCGGCCTTTCTTCCGTCACCTCCCTTCTGGATCAGGGGATGACGCCGGAGGATATGCTGCAGGAGCTTTTAGGAGAACTGGGGCTTGAGATCACCGACCGGATTCCGGTGGAATACCGGTGCGGCTGTTCCAGAGAGCGGATTGAGAAGGCGCTGGTCAGCATTGGGAAAAAAGAACTGAAGGAAATGATTGCGGAGGGAAAAACCATTGAGGTGAACTGCCAGTTCTGCGGGAAATCCTATTCCGTCACCGTGGAGGAATTAAAGGAGCTTCTTAGGCGGGCAGTTCGGAAATAGAGGTGGCTATGAGAGACGGATTTGTAAAGGCAGCCGCCCTGACGCCCAGGATCCGGGTGGCGGACTGTGAATATAATACGAAGGAAATATGCGCCGGGATGGAAGAAGCCTGGAAGCAGGGAGCGAAGCTTCTGGTTTTCCCGGAGCTGTGCGTCACGGGGTACACCTGCGGCGACCTTTTTCTGCAGGAGACCCTTCTTAGCGGGGCGGAACGCGCCCTGGAGCGGATCGTTTGCCAGACGGAGGGAAAAGACGGCCTGGTATTGGTCGGCCTTCCCTTCCAAAAGGGCGGAAAGCTG
>CALWMW010000016.1 GCA_944382085.1 uncultured Lachnospiraceae bacterium
CTCCAGGATGCTCCCTTCGTTCCGCTGTACGCGGTAACCTTCGCGATTCCCCACAGCACCGATCTTGTGTGCGACAACGCGAAGTCCTACTCCATGTTTGATTATCACTGGGCGGAGTAAAGACAGAAAAGGAGAAAGACCATGGAAGATCCTAGAATTCGCAAATTTGCGCGGTATATTATCCAGAAGGCGGTGCGCCTGGAAAAAAATGACAAGATTTTAATTGAGCTTCACGGGGATCCCAAGGCGGCTCCCCTGGCAAAAGCTCTGATCGAAGAAGCTTACGAAGCCGGCGGGTTCCCCTACTTCCAGAAGTATGATTATACGCTGGAGGCGGCGGTGCTCAAGGGCACGTCCCAGGAGCACCTGAGAAATGTGGCTTCCTATGAAATCCAGAGAATGAAGGATATGGACGCCTATGTGGACATCCGGGCTTCTCAGAACATCCATGAGTGGAACGACGTTCCCAAGGATAAGATGGCGATTTACAACAAGGAATACTGGGGCCCCATTCATCTGTCCGAGCGGTGCAACCATACGAAGTGGACGGTGATCCGGTATCCCAACGAAGCCATGGCCCAGCTGGCCGGTATGTCCACAGAGGAATATGAAAACTTTTACTTCAGCGCCTGCCTGGTGGACTACGACAAGATGGGCGAAGCCATGAAGCCGCTGGTAGAGCTGATGAGCCGGACGGACAAGGTCCGCATTACCGGACCCAGGACGGACCTGACCTTCTCCATCAAGGGCATCCCGGTGATCGGCACCAACGGCGGAAACAACATTCCGGACGGAGAGATTCTCACCGCGCCGGTAAAAGATTCCGTAAACGGCTTTATTTACTACAACGTTCCGTCTCCCTACGGCGGGGAAGTATTCCGGGATGTGTTCCTGGAGTTCAAGGACGGCAAAATCGTAAACGCCACCTCCAATCTCACCGACAAGATGAACCTGATCCTGGATACGGACGAGGGAGCCAGATACGTGGGAGAATTCGCCATCGGCGTAAATCCGATCATTACCTCTCCCATGCTGGATATCCTTTTCGATGAGAAAATGACCGGCAGCTTCCACTTTACCCCCGGAAACGCTTACGACATTGCCAACAACGGCAACCGTTCCGCGCAGCACTGGGATCTGATCTCCCTGCAGACGCCGGAATGCGGCGGAGGAGAGATCTGGTTTGACGACGTGCTGATCCGCAAGGACGGCCGCTTCGTCCTTCCGGAGCTGGATGTGCTGAATCCGGAGAATATGCTTTAAAAGAAGGACACAGAAATGGAAGATTTAAGAATTCGAAAATATGCCAGGTTCCTGATTCAGAAGGCAGTCTATCTGCAGAAAGGGGAAAAAATCCTCATCGAGCTCCACGGAGATGAGAACGCCCTTCCCCTGGTGCGGGCCCTGGTGGAGGAAACCTATGCGGCCGGCGGAGAGCCCTATGTGCAGCAGTTTGACGAAGAACTGATGGCCGCGGTGATGAAGAAAAGCAGCGACGCCCACATGGCGGCGATCACCTCGTATCAGCTCAAACGGATGAAAGCCATGGACGCCTACATCGACGTAAGGGCTAGCAAAAACATCCACGAATGGGACAATCTGCCCCATGAAAGTCTGGACGTTTACAAGCGCAATTACTGGGGGCCGCTGCATCTTTCTCAGAGATGCAATCACACGAAATGGGCGGTGATCCGGTATCCCAACAGCGCGATGGCCCAGCTGGCCTCCATGTCTACGGAAGAATTTGAGGACTTTTACTTCCGGGCCTGCCTGGTGGACTACGAGAAAATGGCAAAGGCCATGGAACCTTTGGTGGAGCTGATGGAGCGCACGGATCGGGTGCACATCAAGGGGCCCGGAACCGATCCGCGGTTTTCCATTAAAGGAATCGGCGTATCTCCTTGGCACGGCCAGTGCAACATCCCCGATGGGGAAGTGTCCACCGCGCCGGTGAAGGACTCGGTAAACGGTACGATCCATTACAACATTCCCTCTCCTTATAACGGAGCGGTCTATTCCGATGTGACCCTTACCTTTGAAAACGGGAGGATCGTAAAAGCGGACTCCAATCTGCCGGACCGGATGGATGAGATTTTCGACACGGACGAAGGCGCCCGGTATGTGGGAGAGTTCGCCATCGGCTGCAATCCCTACATTACCAGACCGGTTCTGGATATTCTCTTTGACGAGAAGATGGTGGGAAGCTTCCACTTCACGCCGGGGAACGCTTATGAGCGCAATGAGAACGGAAACCATTCCGCGCAGCACTGGGACCTCATCTGCTGCCAGACTCCGGAATACGGAGGGGGAGAGATCTGGTTCGACGATGTCCTGATCCGCAAGGACGGCCGTTTCGTGCTGCCTCAGCTGGAAGGACTGAATCCGGAGAATTTAAAATAACAGGAAAAGCAGTAAGGTACAGCCGCCGCCGGTTTCTCACAGGAAGCCGGCGGCAGCTTGGCATAAGGAGGACCGTATGATTTATCCCGAAGAGAAGATTACAATGAAAGACGCAAGGACGGCGATTCTGAGAACTCCGGGGCCGGAGGACGCAAAAGAAATGCTGGAGTACATTCGGAAGATGTCCCAGGAGACGATCTTTGTGGGAAGATACCCGGAGGAGATTCTGGAAACCGAACTCTTTGAGCAAAAGTTTCTGGAATCCTGCCAAAAGAGCCGAAAGGAACTTCAGATCTCCGCTTTTGTGGACGGGAAGCTTGCCGGAAACGCCAGCATCTCTCCGGTCAGCGAAAGGATTAAGCTTAGGCACCGGGCGGAATTCGGAATTGCGGTTTTGGAAGAGTACTGGGGACTGGGACTGGGAAACGCCCTGACCTTCGCCTGCATTTCCATGGCGGAGAAGATGGGATACGTTCAGGTGGAGCTGACGACGCTGGAGAAAAATGAGAAGGGAATGAGCCTGTACCAGAAGGCTGGCTTTCAGACGTGGGGCCGTCTGGAGAACTGCTTCCGCCTGAAGGACGGAAGCTTTGAAGCCGGACGGTATATGGTGAAAACGCTCAGGTAGAATGAGGTTGCCCGAAAAATGGCGGTATGGTACAATGAAACCAGAACAGCCCTGGGACAAAGGAGCAGGAGAAGGGAGAGGACAGAACATGCGCAGGTATGACGCAGTCATTTTTGATCTGGACGGTACGCTGCTGGATACGCTGGACGATCTTACGGCCAGCACCAACGCGGCGGTAGAATCCTTTGGAATTCCGCCCTATACCAGAGATCAGGTGAGTTCTTTTGTGGGAAACGGGATCCGGAACCTGATGCGCAGAGCCGTGCCGGGCGGGGAGGAGAATCCTGAATTTGAACAGGCCTTTTCCAGGTTTAAAGCGCACTACGGAGCGCACTGCATGGACCGGACCAGGGCATATCCGGGAATCCCGGAGATGCTCAGAGAACTGAAGGCGGATGGATACCGTACGGGAATCGTCTCCAACAAGGCGGACTTCGCGGTAAAAAAACTGAAAGACGCGTATTTTGACGGGCTTGTAGATACCGCGGTGGGAGAAAGAGAAGGCGTTCAGAGAAAACCGGCGCCGGATACGCTCTTCCAGGTACTAAAAGAGCTTGGCGTTCCGAGAGAGAGAGCCGTCTACGTGGGGGATTCCGACGTGGATCTCCATACCGCCGCCAACGCCGGGATGGACTGCATCGCGGTGACCTGGGGCTTTCGCACGGAGGAGTTTTTAAAAGAACAGGGCGCCGACCGCCTGGCCAAGGACGCCGGCGAACTGCGAAACTATCTGCAATCAGAAGGAGGGCACCAATGAGAGGAAATGTCTACTACATTGCCAGCGGCAATAAGAGCGGGGACGTGATGAACCCCAAGAACGAACAGTTTGTAAAGGACCTGGCAGCCAGGAGCGGCGTACAGCTGGAGTACGTCGACCTTTCTCAGCTGCAGGAGGGAGCGCTGAATCTGGTCTTTATCGGAGGCGGCGGCACAGAGGGAATGTTCCTGGAGGTATTTGAAAAGCTTCCCAGGCCCATTCTTCTTCTGACCACGGGAGAGAACAATTCTCTGGCCGCGTCTATGGAGATTCTTTCTTTCCTGCGCCAGAAGAACGTGCCCGGAGAGATCATTCACGGAAGCCTGGAGGATATGAGCCGGAGGATTCAGATCCTGGCCAGAGTGTTCCAGACGAAGAAGCGCCTGCAGGAGCTTAGGGTCGGCTGCGTGGGAGAGCCCAGCGACTGGCTGATTTCCTCCCAGGTGGACGCGGCGGCTTCCAGGGAAAAGAACGGCATTGAGATTGTCAAGATCCCCATGGAAGAGATGTTTGCGGAGATTGCGAAAAAGACGTATGAAGAGAACCAGTATACGAAGATGATCCAGGATACGGGTTACAAGCCGGAGGAGGTAGAGAAAGCGCTGGAGATTTACGGGGCGCTGAAACGCCTCTGCGGAAAATACCGTCTGGACAGCGTTACCATCCGCTGCTTTGATCTTCTGGGCCCGGTGGGAAGCACCGGATGCGCGGCGCTGGCGATTCTCAACGCGGAGGGAATCTACGCCGGCTGCGAAGGGGACATTCCTTCCCTGATCGCCATGACCGTACTGGGAGAACTCAGCGGTCAGCCGATTTTTATGGCGAATCCTTCCCGGATTCTTTCCGACCGGAACGAGATTATCTTTGCCCACTGTACCCTGCCCATCACCATGCCGCTTACCTTCCGCTGCATGACCCATTATGAGTCGGATCTGGGCGTCGCCTTCCAGGGCGATCTCAAGGAGGGACCGGTAACCGTCTTTAAGTGTTCCGGACTTCTGGATCAGTATTTCGTGGCGGCCGGAGAACTGGTGGAGAACCTTCACGAGGCGAACCTGTGCAGGACGCAGCTGCGGCTTCACCTGGAGGAAGGACTGGAATACTTTACCACCCGTTCCATCGGGAACCACCATCTCATCTGTCTGGGCGACTACACGGATCTGGTGAAAGAATTTTTCCGCTGGAGAAAGGCAGAATAAAGAAAAACAAAAAACATCTGCGTGAGAAGAAATACCGTCAGGGAGAGCGTCTTGTTCAAGATCTCTCCCTGACGCTTTACGATCCGGGAAAAAACTGATATCATAGGAAAGAAAAAAGAAAAGAGAGGAGTGATCCCTTGAATACGAATCTGACAAGAGAGCAGGCGTTCGCCCTGCTGAAAGAATACAACAAAGAACCGTTCCACATTCTCCACGCCCTGACGGTGGAAGGCGTGATGCGCTGGTACGCCAGAGAGCTGGGCTACGGGGAAGAGGAAGCATACTGGGGAATCGCGGGCCTGCTTCACGATATCGACTTTGAGCAGTATCCGGAAGAACACTGCCAGAGGGCGCCGGAGCTTCTGGAGAAGGCCGGAGCCAGTCCGGAATTGATCCATTCCGTATGCAGCCATGGATACGGCATCTGCTCTCAGGTAAAACCGGAGCATGAGATGGAGAAGGTGATGTTTGCCGCGGACGAGCTGACGGGGCTGATCGGAGCGGCCGTCAGGATGCGCCCGTCCAAAAGCGTCATGGATCTGGAGGTTTCCAGCCTCAAGAAGAAATTTAAAGACAAACGTTTCGCGGCCGGCTGCTCCAGAGACGTGATCCGTCAGGGGGCGGAGGAGCTGGGCTGGTCTCTGGAAGAACTGATGGAAAAGACGATCCTGGCCATGCGCTCCTGTGAGGAATCCGTCAATCAGGCCATGGAGGCGGAACAGGGATAAAAGGAGGCTTGCATGAAGAAAAAAAGGCGAAGGGGAATTCCCTGGACCGGGATTCTCGCGGGAGCGGTAGCAGTTCTTCTGATCTGCGCGCTGGCGCTGGGAGGCGCCGTGATGTACCTGGAACGGCAGAGCCGGGAGCAGGGAGACAAAGCGGTGAAGGAGGAAGAAACCGAAACGGAACGCTTAACCGGAGAAACAACGGAAACCGAGAGTGAGACAGAAACGGAGACCGAAACAGAAACGGAGACCGAAACGGAAACGGAGACGGAAACGGAAACCGAGACGGAGACCGAAACAGAAACGGAGACAGAGACGGAGAGCGAGACGGAAACCGAAACCGAAACGGAAACCGAAACCGAAACCGAAACGGAGGAGCCTCTGACCGTAGCCATCGATCCGGGACACCAGGGCAGCTGGGTAAACATGAGCGATACCGAACCCCTTGGACCGGGATCCTCGGAGCAGAAGGCCAAGGCCAGCACCGGAACCCAGGGCAGCTACAGCGGCAAGGCGGAGTACGAGCTGAACCTGGAGGTCTCCCTTCTTCTGAGAGAAGAGCTGGAGAGCCGGGGCTATGAGGTAATCCTGACCAGAGAAGATCACGACGCGGCCATCAGCAACGCGGAACGGGCGCTTATGGCCTATGAGGAAGGCGGAGACATCTATGTGCGGATTCACGCCAACGGCTCCGACGATCCAGGCGTACAGGGAGCGCTGGCCATGGTGCCCTCCCCGGAGAACCCGTACGTGGGAGCGCTGGCGGCGGATTCCTACGATCTGGCGGAAAGCATTCTGAATCACTACTGCGAGAGCGCCGGATTTAGCAATCTGGGAATTCAGTATTACGACAATATGACGGGAATCAACTGGAGCAAGCTGCCGGTGATGATCCTGGAGATGGGCTTTATGACCAACGAATCCGACGATCTCAGGATGGCGGACGCTTCCGTCCAGGAGCAGATGGTTCTGGGAATCGCCGACGGGATTGACGAGTACTTTGAGAAAAAAGGCTTAAAGGAACGGGAGGTGAGCCCGGAAGCCCTGGCCAGGACGGCTTCCCTGATGGAAGAGATCAAGGAGACGTATGTGGATCCGGGAGCGGACGCGGGAGAGACCTGGGCGGTGAGCTTTTTGGATCTGGAAACGGGAGCGGCCGGAGACCTCAACGGGGACGAGCCCATGGAGGCCGCCAGTCTGGTGAAGGTTTTTATTATGGCGGCTGTGTACGACCGGGTCTGCTACCCCGCCTCCCCGGAACGGTACGTTCCCTATGAGGAGTCCTACGAAGGGGAATTAAGAGATCAGATCACCCAGATGATCACCGTCAGCGACAATGAGGCCGCCAATACGATCCTGGAGCGGATGGGGCAGGGAGACGCCTCTGCCGGCATGGAGATCGTAAATCAGTTCTGCCGGGAGAACGGGTATGAGAATACCAGTCTGGGGAGAAGGTTCCTGGAGGAAAATCCTTCCGGAGAGAACTATACGTCAGCCAACGACTGCCGGGCGCTTCTGGAGAGCATCGCGCGGGGAACCTGCGTGAACGCGGAAGCTTCCGCCAAGATGTACGATTTCCTCCGGCAGCAGACCAGAACCGGGAAAATCCCCGCGGGCCTTACGGGAACCGGGGCGGAGACGGCCAATAAGACCGGAGAGCTGGGCGGAGAGTACGGCTGCTACGTGGAGAGCGACATCGCGATCGTAGAAGGCGAAGGGAAACGCTATATTCTCTGCGTCCTCACCGGAGATCTTGGGGACACCGGGGCGGCCAGGAGCAAGATCGCCCAGATGTCCGGCCAGGTCTATAACCGTCTTTAAAAAAGAGAGAAGCGGCAGCTTTTACGGCGGCCGCTTTTTCTGAACAGCAGGAGGAGAGCATGAATACCAAACGAAAAAAAGCCGGGCTGAAAGGACAGCTTCTCCTGGCCTTTGTCCTCACTTCCATCATTCCCATGATCCTTGCCAATCTGTTTTCTTACTTCAACACCTCCGGCATTGTCCGGGACAACGTGCAGGAGCTGACCCATTCTAACCTTCTCAGGACGAAAAACAGCCTGGACATCCTGCTGGAATCTTACGAGGATCTTCTTTTTCAGCTTTACGCGGACGATGATATCGTAGAACAGGTAGACCGGATCAACCGGGGAGAGGATCTGGCGGTGAGCAAGAATCAGCTGCGGAGGACGCTTCACGGCCTTTTTTATACGAAAGAATATATCCGGTGTATTTCCATTCTCACGGAAGAGGGCACCGTTGTCTTTTACGATTCTCTCACAGGCTCCAGTACCCGCAATTCCTGGATGGACACGGCGAAGCTGACGGCGGAGGAAATGCGCCGGGAAATTTCCAAGGACAACGAAACCCATATTTTTCCTACGCAGAAAGTTGTAAGCCTGGGAGACGATACCTACTATCTCTTCCATCTGGGACACCGCCTCATCGATTACCGGGATGTGAACAAACAGCTGGGAGCGGTGGTCATCAGCATTGACGAGAAACTGCTTGGCTCCGCCTGCCGCGACCAGGGAGAGAAGGAGCGCTTCAATTTTATCGCGGATCGGAACGGATGCCTCGTTTCTTATCCGGATCAGAGTCTTCTGACCACGCCGGCGATTTCCTGGGAGGAAAGCCCCAGGAACCGCAAAGAGCAGTACGAAGCCTTTCTCCAGGAAAGAGAGGCTTTTCAGGACGCTTATCTTTCGGTAGACCTGGTGCATGACGAGGCCTTCGGCTGGGATATTGTGAACGTTTCCAGCCAGGAGGAGACCGTGGCGCGCCTGAATTCCCAGCAGA
>CALWMW010000017.1 GCA_944382085.1 uncultured Lachnospiraceae bacterium
TGGAAACAGAAAAAAGGATCGCCAGGCTGAAAAAGTGCCTGCCGGGGGCGCTGACCGGAAGAGAATGGCAGGTGATCTGCAGCCGCTACGGCCTTTCGGGGCAGAAGGAGCAGACGCAGAGAGAGATCGCGGCAAAGCTTGGCATCAGCCGGTCCTATGTATCCAGAATTGAAAAAAACGCGTTGAAAAAACTGCGGGAGACGTTATGATTTACCTTTGTGAATATGAGAATCAGATTTCCTCAGGCTGCCTCAGAGAAGCCGCCCTGTCCAGGGGGCTTCCTCTCAGGGAAGGAAAGCAGGAAGAAAAGGAGAAGCAGCGCTTGACAGCCTGGCTGCTTCTTTCCCTGGCTCTGGAAAGGGAGTACGGCATATCCGCCTTCCGGCAGGAGGACATCCGCTACGGAAGACAGGGAAAACCGTACTTTACCAGATGGCCGGAGGTGTATTTTAATATCAGCCATTGCCAGAACGCCTGCGCCTGTATCCTTTCGGAGGGAGAAAACGGGATTGATGTGGAACGGCGCTTTCCGTACCGGGATTCCCTGGCCAGACGGGTCTGCCATGAAGCGGAATGGAGCTATCTTCAGGAGCGCTGCCGCTCCCAGGAGGAAAAGGAATGGTGTCTTCAGGCTTTGTGGTCTCTGAAAGAAAGCTTTATTAAGTACGATGGGAGAGGGCTCTCGGCCGGTATGAAGAACGCGGATTTTTCCCGGGCGCTGGGAGAAAAAATCCGGCAAAACAGAGAGGTGAGCTACGTTTTTCCACAGCAGACCTCTCTTCCAGAGAACGGAAAGCCGAAACCGGGATTTCTCTGGTCTCTGGAGAAGACGGTGTCCTTCGCGGCCTGTTTCACGGGCGATCCGCCAGAGATCTGCCGGATTACGGAAAAAGAACTGGAAAGCGGACTTTTTCCATGACAAACGGCCGGGAAACGGGTATAATATTCTGGAAGTGAAGATTGGCTCCTGCCGTCTGGCGGAGCATAAAAACGGCGGAAAGGAAGAAACCATGAGAGCAAAAGAAGAAAACTGGAAGCGGATGGCGTTTCGGATTTTGTGCGTAGTGATCGGAACCGGCATATCGGCTTTTAACATCAGCAGCTTCGTTCACCATGCGGGTCTGATACCGGGGGGATTCACAGGACTTTCCCTGCTGATTCAGGAGAGCGTGGACAAATTCACGGGAATTGAGATTCCCTATTCCTTCATCAACATACCTCTGAACTGCATTCCCGCGTTTATCGGAATCCGGTTTATCGGGCGCAATTTTACGCTGCTGTCCTGTCTGTCCATTTTTCTTTCCAGTATTTTGGTGGATCTTCTTCCGCCTTTGTACTTTACGGACGATATGCTTCTGCTGTCCATTTTCGGCGGCATTATCAACGGTGTGGCGATGACGGTCTGTCTTAGGGGCAACGCTACCACCGGGGGCACGGATATTATCTCGATTTTTATTTCCGAACGGCTGGGAAGGGATGGATTCAGCTATATCCTGGGCGGCAACGTGGTGGTGCTTACGGTGGCCGGCATTCTCCTTGGATGGGACAAGGCGATGTACTCCGTTATTTTCCAGTTCGTTACCACACAGACGCTGCATCTTCTGTTTAAGCGGTATCAGAGGAACACGCTGTACATTATCACAGAGAAAACCGATGAGATTTATCAGCTCATCAGCGACGAAACCCACCACGACGCCACGCTGTTTACCGGCGTGGGATGCTACCGGGGCCAGGAGCGGAAGATGCTGTATTCGGTGGTTTCCGGAGATGAGATTCACCGGCTTCTGCCCAAGATCCGGGAGGTGGACGCCCACGCTTTTGTAAACGTGGCCAAGTCTGAGCGGATCTGGGGAAGGTTTTATCAGAAGCCCAACGACTGAAAGGAGAGAGCGATGACCAGAAAGGAATTTATGGAACTGACCGGGGAGAACCTCCTTTTACTGGACGGCGCTACCGGTTCCTGGCTGAGAAAGATGGGAATGCCGGTGGGCGTCTGCGCGGAGCAGTGGAACCTGGATCATCCGGAGGTGATCACAAAGCTTCAGGAAGCCTACGCGGAAGCGGGCAGCCAGGTGGTGTATGCCCCTACTTTTTCCGCGAACCGGATCAGCCTCTCCAGATTCGGCTATCAGGACAGAGTGGAAGAACTGAATACCAGGCTGGTGGAGCTTTCCAGACGGGCGGTACGGGGAAAAGCTCTGGTGGCGGGCGATCTGACGACCACGGGAAAAGCCATGGGACCGGCGGGAGAAGTGACCTACGAAGAGCTGTTCGATGTGTACAGGGAACAGGCGGAGGCCCTGGCCAATGCCGGCGCGGATCTTCTGGTCGCGGAGACGCTTCTTTCGGTGGAGGAGGCGACGGCGGCCCTGGACGGGGCGCAGGCGGTATGCGATCTTCCGGTGATGTGCAGTCTTACCCTGGAGGCGGACGGCAGCGCTTTATACGGAGGAAACGCGGTGGAGATGATGGTGACGCTGCAGCATATGGGAGCCTCGGCTGCGGGGCTGAACTGTTCCGTAGGGCCGGATCAGCTGGAAGCCGTGGTGGCTTCTATGAAAGAAGCGGCGCAGATTCCCGTTCTCGTAAAACCGAACGCCGGCCTGCCGGTAATCGACGCCCAGGGCGCGGCCCATTACAGTATGGGACCGGAAGCGTTCGCGCGGTCTATGAAAAAGCTGGTAGAGAGAGGAGCCGGGATTGTGGGAGGCTGCTGCGGCACAGAACCGGAACATATCCGCCGCCTGGCAGAGGTTCTGGGGCGGTTCTGAAGAACGCCCAGGGAGGAAGAAGTTGGACAGAATGGATATGCAGGAATTTCTATATGAGGAAAAGGAGGGCAGCGCCGTCATATGGCGCTGCTTTTCCCGTGAGACCAGGGCGGAGATTCCCGGACAGCTGGGAGGGCTTCCGGTAACGGAGCTTGCGCCCTACGCGTTTTCCGGACATCAGGAACCGGAAGCGCTGCTGCAGGGAACCGCCCAGGGAAAGCTGTGCGTCTGGAAGAAAGCGGAAAGAGCGCCGGCCCTGTGCGGGAATCAGCTGGAAGAAATTGTTCTGCCGGATACGGTGAAAAAGATCGGAAGATATTGCTTCTACAACTGCAAAGAACTAAGGGAACTGGAAGTGCCCGGAGGAAAGCTGGATTGGGGAAGCGGAGTCTTTACCGGCTGCCACCGCATACAAAGGATAAGCATCCGCGGGAAGAATACGGAGTTCTCGCTTAGGGAGGTCCTGGAAGAAATCCGGGAAAAGCTCCGGGTGGAATTTTTGGAAGAAGGAAAAACGATAGCGGCGCTGGTCTTTCCGGAATACTATGAAGAGGGAGTGGAGAATACTCCGGCGAGGATTCTGGAAAACCATGTGCACGGAACCGGAATTCTCTACCGGAACTGCGCGGGTGGAGGAGGCGTGGATTATTCCCGCTATGACCGCCTGTTTCCCCTGGCGAAGGCGCAGGAGCCGGAGGAGGTTCTGCTGGAACTGGTTCTTGGAAGGCTGCAGTATCCCCTGGGACTATCCAAGGAAAGACGGGACGAATATGAAGGATTTCTTCTGGAGCGCTGGGACGGCGCCTGCTCCTACGCGGTGAAGGAGCGGGATATGGAGACGGTAAAGCTTCTTGCCAGAGCCGCGAAAGGACAGAGGGGTTATCTGGAGAAGCTTGGAGAAAGGGCTGCCGGCGGAAGGTTCCCGGAGGCTGCCAGCTGGTGCATGCATGGCCTTGGGCAGACGGGGGCAGCCGGAAAAGGACGCCGGAGACTGGAACTGTAAGAGAAAAGAAGAGGGGGAAGAGAACGTGAATCCGATTTACAGACAGCAGAAGGAAGCGCTGGATTTCTGCGCGATCGGGAAAGAAATTCTGGAATTATCCAGGACGGAACTGTACCTGAATCTCAGATTCCTGGACGTGGCGCTCTCCAGCTTGGCCTTCGTGCCGGACGAAAAGATTCTGGGAACAGGCACAGACGGGCTCTGCCTGTATTACAGCCCGGACCAGGTAGCCCGGCTGTTCCGACAGGGAAACCAGAAGGTAAACCGGGCGTATCTCCATTCGGTGTTTCACTGCCTGTTCGGACATATCTGGAACCGGGGAGGAAGAGACCGGGAATACTGGGATCTTGCCTGCGATCTGGCGGCGGAGCAGCTGATCGACAGTCTGTATCTGAAAGCGGTTCAGGTTCCAAAATCCATGTTCCGCAGACAGGCTTTTACGGAAATTCTTCCCAAAGGAAAGGTACCTTCCGCGGAACAGATTTACCGCAGCCTCTGCCGCCTTCATCCTTCGGGACAGTATCTGGAAGAGCTGAAAGCGGAATTTTTCCGGGACGACCACCGGTACTGGGAACCGGAGGATTCTTCCGGACAGCCAAGCCCTGTGCGGCAGAAGTGGGAAGAAACCAGAGAACGGATGCAGACGGAAATGGAACTGTTCTCGAAAGAGGCTTCCCAGGAATTTTGGCAGCTGGAAGAACAGGTGCGGGCGGAAAACCGAAAGCGGTATGATTACCGGGAATTTCTGCGGAAGTTTTCCGTGCTGACGGAGGAAATGCAGACGGATCCGGATTCTTTTGATTACATTTTTTATCATTACGGGATGGAACTGTATGGGAACATGCCGCTGATCGAGCCCCAGGAGACGAGAGAGGTCAAGCGGGTGGAGGATTTTGTCGTGGTGCTCGATACCTCCATGTCCTGCAAAGGAGAACTGATCCGGCGCTTCCTGCAGGAGACCGGGAACCTTCTTCTGGAGGAGGAGAGCTTTTCCAGGAAGATCCATCTTCATATCCTTCAGTGCGACGACCGCGTGCAGGAGGATGTGAAGCTTACAAGCCGGGAAGAGCTGGAGGACTATCTGGCGCACATGACGGTGCGGGGATTCGGCGGGACGGATTTTCGGCCTGCATTCGCCTATGTGGAAGAACTGACGCGAAAGAAATGTTTTTCCAGTCTCAGAGGACTGATCTATTTTACAGACGGGTACGGAATCTATCCTGTAAAAAAACCGCCTTATGACACGGCGTTTGTGTTTCTGAAGGAAGACTATCGGGATGTGGACGTGCCGCCCTGGGCCATCCGGCTGGTACTGGGGGAGGAAGATTTGGAGGAGATAAGACCATGAATATCAAACGGGCAAAGGAAGAGATCAAGGATACGGTACAGGCCTATCTTACGAAGGGAGAGGACGGGGAATATCTGATTCCGCCGATCCGGCAAAGGCCCATCCTTCTTCTGGGCGCTCCCGGAATCGGCAAAACCCAGATTATGGAGCAGATTGCCAGGGAATGCGGCATCTGCCTGGCGGCTTATACCATCACCCACCATACCAGGCAGAGCGCCATCGGCCTTCCCTTTATTTCCAGGCGGACCTTTGGAGGGAAGGAATACGCGGTGACCGAATACACGATGAGTGAGATTATCGCTTCGCTCTATGAAAAAATGGAGGAAACCGGGCTGAAGGAGGGAATCCTTTTTCTGGATGAGATCAACTGTGTCTCCGAGACGCTGGCGCCCGCGATGCTTCAGTTCCTTCAGTGCAAAACCTTCGGCAGCCATAAGCTTCCGGAGGGCTGGCTGATCGCGGCGGCGGGAAATCCTCCGGAATACAACAAATCGGTGCGGGAATTTGACGTCGTGACGCTGGACCGGGTGAAAAAAATCCTGGTGGAACCGGATTTTGCCGTGTGGAAAGAATACGCGAAACAACAGCGCCTTCATCCTGCCGTGATCTCCTACCTGTCGGCCAGACCCAGATGCTTCTACCATATGGAGACGACGGTGGACGGAAAAAGCTTTGTCACGCCCAGAGGCTGGGAGGATCTTTCCCAGCTTCTGGAGGTGTACGAGAAACTGGGGAAAAAAGCGGACCGGGAAGTGACGGTTCAGTATCTGCAGCACGATAAGATTGCCAGGGATTTCGCCAATTATCTGGCGCTCTATGAAAAATACCAGATGGACCGCCAGCTGGAGGCTGTGCTGGAAGAAGGCGTTCTGTCGGAAGAACTGATCAGAAAGGCGGCCCGCGCGTCTTTTGATGAGAAGGCGGCTTTGGTCAGCCTGATTCAGTCCCGGTGCCAGACGCGTTTCTGGGAGGCGGTGCTTCAGGAAAAGATTCTGGAAAACGTATACGAAATCCTCAAAGACGGACGGAGCGGGCTGCCGGAAGAAAAAGAAACGCCCTTGCGGTGGCTGGGCCGAAAACTGGAAGAGGTGCAGGAGACCTACCAGAAGAAAAAGAAAGCAAAGCTTCTGGATCGGGAAGCAGAGAAGATCTGGCAAGGAACGCTTGCCATCCTGGAGAGATACGGGGAGGCATGGACCCTTGCGGCGCCGGCCTCCGGCGGGGAAGCCTATGAACAGCTGAGAGAGTGGTATGCTGGAGAACAGGACCGGCAGGATCTTCTCTGGGAGAGCTGCGGACAGACCCTGGAATATGCCTTTGATTTCATGGAAGCCGCCTTTGGAAACAGCCAGGAGATGGTTCTGTTCCTCACGGAATTGAATTCAGATCCCATCAGCGTACGGTTTCTTCAGCAGTATTCCTGCCCAAGGTACGCGCGCTACAATCAGGAGCTTCTTCTGGACGAGAGGCGCAGAAGAATCCAAATGTCTTTATCGGAGTAAAGTGGGGTTTGACTTATTGAAGCAGAGCCTGTAAAATAAAAACAAACCAGTACCGCCAAACCGGGGCGGCAAAGAGATACGAGAGGGGGCCTTATTATGAAACCAGCTGCTTTAAAAGCTCTTTCCGAGATCGGGATTGTCCTTCCCAAGGGGATGAACGCGCAGAGAGAGCCATCGTATTTCGCTGATTTGCGAAGCTTCATCCAAAGTTATGACTTTGCGGGCCTGGAACATTCCATCCGGGAAAAAAGATGGGAGGAGGCTGCGGGACATATCAAACGCATGCAGCAGAAGGCCTCCATTCTTGGAATCGTGTGTTTTCAGAGATGGTTTCAGGAGATCCACATTTCCATCGGGAAACAGAAGCGGGAACAGGCTCTGGGCGTGCTGGATATGGTCTCTTCCAGAAGGGCACAGATTCAGAGACTCCTGAAAGAGCTGGAGGACGAAAAGGTTTGAGGAGGGAAATAGCATGGAAGACAAACTCATATTTACCATCGGGAAGCAGAAACGAATTGCGCTGATCGCCCATGACGGCAAAAAAAGAGAGCTTATGGAGTGGTGCATGAAGAACCGGGAGATTCTTTCCCGCCATTTTCTCTGCGGGACCGGAACCACCGCCAGGATGATTGCGGATTATACCGGGCTTCCGGTAAAAGGCTACAGCAGCGGACCTCTGGGAGGCGACCAGCAGATCGGAGCCAGGATTGTGGAAGGCAATGTGGATTTTGTGATTTTCTTTTCCGATCCCCTGGAGGCGCAGCCGCATGATCCGGATGTGAAGGCCCTCCTCAGGATAGCTCAGGTCTATGACATCCCCATTGCCAACAACCGGGCTACGGCGGATTTTATGATTACCTCATCCTATATGGAGACGGAATATGAACATGAAGTGGTGAACTTTGGAAAGAGAGTGGCAGAGCGGGCGGAAGCTCTGGGAAAATGATTCTCACCTGAGAGGCGCCGGAGACAGAGCAAAACGTTCTGTCTCTTTTTTTGAGAAAGGATTGCCTGAAATTAACAAAAAGAGAAGCGATTCTTGCAAAATAAAACATCCTGTGTTATTCTATTGTTATCGGATTGATTTCAAGTCTTTTTTTATCTATTTTTTTCTTTTCCGGCAGATTCCCATAGAAAACGAATGTTAGGAACAGACAGGAGGCAGGACAGTGTACGGCAAAGTAATCTCAGCGGCAGTCTGCGGCGTGGAGAGCAGGCTGATTTTTGTAGAGGCGGATGTCTCCAACGGACTTCCGGGATTCTCCATGGTTGGTTTTTTATCCTCCGAGGTGCGGGACGCCCAGGACCGGGTGCGGACCGCGATTCACAATTCCGGACTGCGCCTGGAAGCAAAGAAGGTGACGGTGAACCTGGCGCCGGGAGACGTGCGAAAATCCGGTTCCGGTTTTGATCTGCCCATCGCTCTGGCAGTGCTGGCAGGGTACGGAAGAATTCCCCAGGAGGCGCTGCGAGAAACGCTTTTTGCAGGAGAGCTGGGATTGGACGGAAGGCTTCACAAAACGGAAGGCGTGCTGGGAATGGTATTGGAAGCAAAGAAACAGGGAATCCGTTCCTGTGTGCTTCCCGCCGGAAACGCCCTGGAAGGCGCCGTGGCGGGAGAGGTGAAAATATTCGGGGCGGACTGCCTGCAAGACGTGATCCGTCATCTGACTTCCCGGCAAAAGCTGAAAGAGACGCCTTCTTATATAGAAGAAACAGCTCTGCAGGGGGAAGAGGCGGAGCGCCCGGATTTCGCGGATATCCGCGGACAGCGACTGGTAAAAAGGGCGATGGAGATCGCGGCTGCCGGGATGCACAACATTCTGGTGAGCGGCCCTCCCGGCTGTGGGAAGTCCATGCTGGCCAGGCGGCTGCCCACGATCCTTCCGCCGCTCTCCAGGGAGGAAGCCCTGGAAGTGTCGCAGATATACAGTGTGGCTGGTCTGCTGCCGGAGAAGGGGATCCTCACAGAACGTCCTTTCCGGATGCCCCACCATACCGTTTCCCCTGCCGCGATGGCGGGAGGCGGAACGATTCCGGGTCCAGGGGAGATCAGTTTCGCGCACCGGGGGGTGCTCTATCTTGACGAACTCCCGGAATTCCAGACCGAGGTGCTGGAAATCCTGCGTCAGCCCATGGAGGACGGACAGGTGACGCTCTCCAGAAACGGCGGCACCTATGTGTTTCCCTGCGAATTCATGCTGGCGGCGTCCCGCAATCCTTGCAGATGCGGGTATTATCCGGACCGGAGCCGCTGTCGCTGCACCCAGGGGGAGATCGAACGGTATCTGCATCGGATCAGCCGCCCGCTGCTGGACCGGATCGATCTCCACGTGGAAGCGGAACCGGTAAAATACGAAGAGCTCACCGGTCCGGGGAAGGAAGAGAGTTCCGCGGTGATTCGCCAAAGAGTCTGTCGGGCCAGAAAACGGCAGGAAGAACGGTATCGTGAAACCGCTCTCAGGTTCAACTGCCAGCTTTCGCCGTCTGTGCTGGAGCATTACTGTCCGCTGGGGGATCGGGAAAAAGAGCTGCTGGAACAGATTTACCGGAAAAAGGAACTCACCGCCAGATCGTTTCACAGGCTGATTAAGGTAGCCAGAACCATTGCGGATCTGGAGGAGAGCGAAGAGATCCGCTGCGCCCACCTGAGCGAAGCGGTGCTGTACCGTCCGGCCCGGCTGCTGATGTGAGAAAGGAGCGTACCATGGAAGAAAAAGAGAGAGGATGGCTGTGGCTCTGTTCCGTTCCCGGCCTGACGTACGCGCAGAGAGAGACGCTGCTTGCCTGCTTTAAGGAGCCGGAAGCGGTGTGGAGGGCCGGGGAAAGGGAACTGTCCTATCTGGAAGGGAAGGGCTGCGGATTCGTCTCCAAAATAAAAGAATTCCAAAGAACGAGTTCACCGGAAGAAACGGAACATAGGATCCGCGCGCTCGGAATAGACTTTACCAGCTGCAGCAATCCCAGGTATCCCAAACGGCTTGTCCACCTTCCGGGGCGGCCGCACGGCCTGTTCTGGAAAGGCCCGGTTCCCGATGAAGGGAAAAGAGCGGCGGCCATTGTAGGAGCCAGGGAGTGTACCCGCCGGGGGCGGGAGACGGCAGAACAGCTGGCTGAGGGCATCGCCGGAGCCGGAGGAACGGTAATCAGCGGAGCGGCCTGGGGAATCGACGGCGCCGCTCAGTTTTCCGCGCTGCGTGCCGGAGGGATGAGCGTGGCGGTTCTTGGCTGCGGGACGGACGTGCGGTATCCTCCTGGAAACCAGAGACTCTTTGAACTTCTGGAGGAAAGAGGCGCCCTGGTTTCCGAGTATCCTCCCGGAACGCCTCCCAGACGGTATCATTTCCCGGCCAGGAACCGGATCATCAGCGGCCTTTCCGATGTGATTGTCGTGGTGGAGGCCAGAAAGCGCAGCGGAACGCTGATCACAGCGGGATACGCGGCGGAGCAGGGAAGAGAGGTCTATGCTATACCGGGGCGGCCGGAGGATCCTCTGAGCGCGGGGTGCAACGAACTGATTTCCCAGGGGGGCGGCCATCTACTTGTCGGCGGATTCTTTTCTGGAAACTTTTTTCCCAAAAAGCACGGAAGAAAAAAAGTCGCGCAAAGCGGAACTGCCACTTGCGCCTGTGGAAGAATTGGTGTATAGTAGTCTCGATTTGCATTCAAAAACCCTGTGGGAACTGGCGGAATGTACCGAGCTTTCCCTCTCCCAGCTGGGAAGCGCGCTGCTTTCCCTGGAGCAGAAAGGGTATATACGGGAGACAGAACAGAATACCTTTGCGTTAAAAAATTAGAATCGAACAGGGGTTATTACGGGAGGAATTTGCGATGGCAAAGAATTTAGTGATCGTCGAGTCACCTACAAAGGTAAAAACGATTAAGAAATTTTTAGGCCAGAATTATGAAGTGATGGCGTCCAACGGACATGTCCGGGATCTGCCCAAGAGCCAGATGGGGATTGACGTGGAGCACGGATACGAGCCGAAGTATATTACCATCCGGGGGAAGGGAGATATTCTCGCGGCGCTGAGAAAAGCGGAGAAGAAAGCGGATAAAGTGTATCTCGCTACGGACCCTGACCGGGAGGGAGAGGCGATTTCCTGGCATCTGGCGGAAGCGCTGAAACTGGACAAGAAAAAACAGAACAGAATTACCTTTAATGAGATTACCAAAAGCGCGGTGAAGGAATCCTTAAAGCATGCGCGTCCCATAGACATGAATCTGGTGGACGCCCAGCAGACCAGAAGGATTCTGGACCGCATGGTGGGATATAAGATCAGTCCGCTTCTCTGGCAGAAGGTGAAGCGCGGTCTGAGCGCCGGGCGCGTGCAGTCGGTGGCGCTCAGGCTGATCGGAGACCGGGAGGACGAGATTAACGCGTTCATCCCTCAGGAATACTGGACGATGGAAGCCCTCCTGTCCGTTCCGGGGGAGAAGAAGCCGGTGCGGGCAAAATTCTACGGCCGGGATAAGAAGATGACGATTTCTTCCAGGGAGCAGATGGAAGAAATCTCGCGTCAGGTAAAAGAAGCCGATTATCTGGTGGAAGAGGTAAAGAAGGGAGAGCGCGCCAAGAAGCCTCCGCTTCCTTTTACCACCAGCACCCTGCAGCAGGAGGCGGCCAACGTCCTGAATTTTTCCACGCAGAAAACCATGCGCCTGGCCCAGCAGCTCTATGAAGGAATCGATGTCAAGGGAAACGGCACGGTGGGTCTGATTACGTACCTTCGTACGGATTCCACTAGAATTTCCGAGGAGGCGGACAGCGCTGCCAGAAGCTTTATCTCCCAGCAGTATGGACCGGAGTTCGTAGGACAGGGCGGAAACGGCGGAAACGGAACCAAGAAGATCCAGGACGCGCACGAGGCGATCCGTCCTTCGGACATTCACAGGACGCCTGCCAGCATGAAGGACTCTCTTTCCAGAGACCAGTTCCGTCTGTACCAGCTGATCTGGAAGCGGTTTGCCGCCAGCCGGATGGCGGCGGCAAGGTATGAGACCACCGCGGTGAAGATCAAGGCGGGGGATTACCGCTTTACCGTAGCGGCGTCCAGGGTTCTTTTTGAAGGCTTTATGTCTGTGTATACCGAGAGCGGAGAGACCAAGGAGGAAGCCAATGTCCTGAAAGGAAGGGTAGAGCCTGGTATGACGCTGAAGCTGGAGGAGCTGGAGACGAAACAGCATTTCACCCAGCCCCCGGCCCATTATACGGAGGCTTCTCTGGTACGGACGCTGGAAGAACTGGGGATCGGCCGGCCCAGCACGTACGCGCCTACCATTACCACGATCCTTGCCAGAAGGTATGTGGCCAAAGAAAACAAAAACCTCTACATCACGGAGCTGGGCGAAGTCGTAAACAATATGATGAAGGAAGCGTTCCCCAGTATCGTAGACGTGAACTTTACCGCCAATATGGAATCCCTTCTGGATTCTGTGGGAGAGGGAACGGTGCCCTGGAAGACGGTGGTGGAGAATTTTTATCCGGATCTGGACGCCGCGGTAAAAGAGGCGGAGAAGAATCTGGAGAAGGTGACCATTGAGGATGAAGTATCGGATGTGGTCTGCGAAGAATGCGGAAGAAACATGGTGGTGAAGTACGGCCCTCACGGGAAATTCCTGGCCTGTCCGGGATTCCCGGAATGCCGCAACACCAAGCCCTATCTGGAAAAGATCGGCGTAGCCTGCCCGAAATGCGGGCGGGACGTTGTGATCCGCAAGACCAAAAAAGGAAGAAAGTATTACGGATGCGAGGGAAATCCGGACTGCGATTTCATGTCCTGGCAGAAACCTTCCACCCAAAAGTGCCCGCAGTGCGGCGGCTATATGGTAGAAAAAGGAAGCCGGCTGGTGTGCGCGGACGCTTCCTGCGGATATGTCTGCGGGAAAAAAGAGTGAGAATAGTTTCATAGATGTTTCTTTTCCTCCAAGAACCGGAGGAAACATTGCAAAAAATAGAATAAATATGCGCCAATACCTACGAAATGCGTTGATTTTCTGAAAATTGTATGGTAACATATAACAAATAGATTCAGAAAAATGTGGGTAGAGGAGGTTCAAGATGAGTGTACAATTACTGGATAAGACCAGAAAGATTAACCAGCTCCTGCACAACAACAATACCAGTAAAGTAGTCTTTAATGATATTTGTGACGTCTTGACCGGAATTCTGAATTCCAACATCCTGGTGATCAGCCGGAAGGGAAAGGTTCTGGGAGTCGGTCTGTGCGACGGGGTAGAGGAGATTCGGGAGCTGATCGTGGACAGAGTGGGAGGCCATATTGATCCCATGCTGAACGAGCGTCTTCTTGGGGTGTTATCTACAAAGGAGAACGTAAATCTTGAGACTCTTGGTTTCGTTGGAGAAAATGTCAGAAAGTATCAGGCGATCATCAATCCCATAGATATTGCCGGCGAACGGCTGGGAACCGTATTTATGTACAAATACGGCAGCCAGTACGAGATCGATGATATTATTCTCAGCGAGTACGGGACGACGGTGGTAGGTCTTGAGATGATGCGCTCTGTGAACGAGGAGAACGCGGAGGAGAATCGGAAGATTCAGATTGTGAAATCGGCCATCAGCACACTTTCTTTTTCTGAGATGGAAGCGATCATCCATATTTTTGATGAACTGGACGGCACAGAGGGCATTCTGGTGGCCAGCAAGATCGCCGACCGGGTGGGGATTACCCGTTCTGTGATTGTCAACGCCCTGCGCAAATTTGAGAGCGCCGGCGTCATTGAGTCCAGATCCTCCGGCATGAAGGGAACCTATATCAAGGTTCTCAACGATGTGGTGTTTGACGAGCTGGAAGAGATTAAGAAGACAAAGAACATAAAATAAAAACAGGAGCGTTCACTCTCTTGAGGCCGCCTGGGATTCCGGAAAGGGTTCGGATACCGGGCGGTTTTTTTGCTCTTTTCTTGAAAATCTTCCACAAGAAATTAAAAAAGTGAGAAAATCAAAGAAAAAAAGAGGAAATCAAAGGAAACAGGATAATAAATATAATTTCACAGCGTTTTTTGAATTTGCAATATTGCACCAATTTAACTAATATATCATTGTTGATTAGCACTCGATCTGAATGAGTGCTAATAAAATGGGGTATGATCATCTAAGGAGGAATAAAATATGAAGTTAGTACCATTGGGCGACAGAGTAGTATTGAAACAGTTTGAAGCGGAGGAGACCACAAAATCCGGTATTATCCTCACGAGCAAGACACAGGAAAAACCCCAGGAGGCGGAAGTCATTGCAGTAGGCCCCGGCGGAATGGTGGACGGCAAAGAAGTCACCATGCAGGTAAAGGTAGGGGATAAGGTTATTTACTCCAAATATGCCGGCAATGAAGTGAAGCTTGAGGATGAAGAATACATCATCGTAAGACAGAACGATATCCTTGCGGTCGTAGAGTAAGACGGCAGCGGATGATCCGGAATGATGCATAGAAAAGAATAGAAAGCAGGAGGCATGACAATTATGGCAAAAGAGATTAAATACGGAGCTGACGCAAGAGCCGCTCTGGAAGCAGGCGTAAACAAATTAGCGGATACGGTTCGGGTAACCTTAGGACCCAAAGGAAGAAACGTAGTGCTTGACAAGCAGTTCGGTTCTCCCCTGATCACCAACGACGGCGTTACCATCGCAAAAGAAATTGAACTGGCAGACGCCTTTGAGAACATGGGCGCTCAGCTGATCAAGGAAGTAGCTTCCAAGACCAACGACGTAGCCGGCGACGGAACCACCACCGCTACGGTACTGGCACAGGCCATGGTACATGAAGGAATGAAGAATCTGGCTGCGGGAGCGAACCCCATCATCCTGCGCAAGGGAATGAAGAAAGCAACGGACGCGGCGGTAGAAGCGATCCGGGAGATGAGCAAGGAAGTAACCGGCAAGGATCAGATCGCCAGAGTAGCCGCCGTTTCATCCGGAGATGAGAAGGTAGGACAGATGGTTGCGGACGCGATGGAGAAAGTTTCCAGAGACGGCGTAATCACCATCGAAGAGTCCAAGACCATGCAGACCGAGCTGGATCTGGTAGAAGGTATGCAGTTTGACCGCGGCTATATTTCCGCGTACATGGCTACCGATATGGAGAAGATGGAAGCCGTTCTGGATGATCCCTATATCCTGATTACCGACAAGAAGATCAGCAACATCCAGGAGATCCTTCCTCTGCTTGAGCAGATCGTTCAGTCCGGCAAGAAGCTTCTGATCATCGCGGAAGATATCGAGGGCGAGGCTCTGACCACGCTCATTGTGAACAAACTTCGCGGAACCTTCCAGGTAGTGGGCGTAAAGGCTCCCGGATATGGCGACAGAAGAAAAGCAATGCTGGAGGATATCGCGATCCTTACCGGCGGTCAGGTGATTTCTGAGGAAGTCGGCCTTGAACTGAAAGAGGCGACCCTGGAGATGCTTGGACGCGCGAAATCCGTAAAGGTTCAGAAAGAAAACACCATTATCGTAGACGGTATGGGCTCCAAGGATGCCATCCAGAGCAGAATTTCCCAGATCAAGGCTATGATTGAAGAGACGAAGTCCGACTTTGACAGAGAGAAGCTTCAGGAGCGTCTGGCGAAGCTTTCCGGCGGCGTGGCAGTGATCCGCGTAGGCGCTGCTACCGAGACGGAGATGAAGGAAGCGAAGCTTCGTATGGAAGACGCCCTGGCAGCTACCAAGGCGGCGGTAGAGGAAGGCGTGATCGCCGGAGGCGGATCCGCATACATCCATGCTGCGAAGAAGGTTGCCAAAGTAGCGGAAGAGCTGGACGGAGATGAGAAGACCGGCGCGAGAGTCCTTCTGAAGGCTCTGGAAGCTCCTCTTTACTACATTGCCGCAAACGCGGGACTGGAAGGCTCTGTAATCATCAATAAAGTTCGGGAGTCCGAGGCTGGAACCGGCTTTGACGCTCTCAATGAAGAGTATGTGGATATGGTGAAAGCCGGTATCCTGGATCCTGCCAAGGTGACCAGAAGCGCGCTTCAGAACGCGACCAGCGTAGCTTCCACCCTGCTGACGACAGAGTCCGTAGTAGGAAACATCAAAGAAGAGACTCCGGCAGCAGCTGCGAACCCCGGAATGGGAATGATGTAATTTAAAAATCGTTCTGCGAACGAAGGAAGCAGTAACGCAGAGGCCGCTGTACAATTCGCACTTTTACAATTGTACAGCGGCCTCTTTTGTGTTACACTGTATAAGAAATGAAAGCAATCAGATGAAGGAGCGATATGGACGACAAATCACTGAAAGACACCATACGGGAGGAGTGGAAGAAACTGTCAGGCCTTACGTGGGGAAAGAGGCTTGGATATATCTGGGATTATTATAAGCCGCTGATGCTTGGATTTCTGGGAATACTCATGGTGATTTCCGTAGCGGCCGCCATGATCCGAAACGCCAGGACGGAAACCGTTTTCCAGGGCTGCCTGATTAACAGCGCCGGCATCCTTTCGGACATTCCGGAGCAGATGAGCCAGGAGTTCGGCGACTACCTGGGAGGATTGGAGAAGAATCAGGAGATCCTGATCACTACCATGGGATACGATCCGGAGGACGTCTCCCAGTACGGTGTGGCGAATCAGATGAAGCTTACGACGATGATGGCGGCGGGAGACCTGGATGTTTTCCTTATGGATGAAGAGACCTATGGGGAACTTCAGAACCTTGGGGCCTTCAGAGACCTGCAGGAGCTGCTGACCCAGGAACAGCTTGAAGCCTGGGAGGATCTGCTCCATTACGATAAGGACGCGGAGACCGGAGAGGAAGGGATTTTCGCCCTGCGGCTGGACGGGGCGCCGGTGATAGAAAAATATCAGCTTTACAGCGGACCGGTGTACGCCGCGGTGATGACAGGCAGCGGAAGACCGGAGACGGGGATCCAGTTCTTCCAGTATCTGATGAGCGAATAAAGAATCGGAGGAAAAGCAAATGAGCGACATGTACAAAGAAATCCTGATTTCCAGAAAGACGCCGGTGGTCAATAAACTGATCAAAGGAGCGCTGATTCTGGTTACCGTGTTGGGGATTTTGACCGGTATGGTCTTTTTCCCGTTTTTCCTGATTGGGATAGCTGCCGGCGTGGCAAGCTATTTTCTCCTTCCCAAGCTGGAAGTGGAGTATGAGTATCTGTATGTGAACGGCGACCTGGATATCGACGCCATCTATTCCAAGCAGAAGAGAAAACGCCAGGCCAGCTACACCATAGAAGAGCTGGAGCTTCTGGCTCCCGCGAAGTCTCACGCCCTGGACTTTTACCTGAATAACAAAGAGACGAAGGTCCGGGATTTTACCTCCCAGGACGAGGAGAAGCCTTCCTATATTATGGTGGTGAACAAAGAGAAGGGACGGGAACTGGTGAAGCTGGAGCTGGATGAGGATATCCTTGCCGATATCCGCAGGATGGCCCCACGAAAGGTTTCTCAGGTTTAAGTTCCTCAAAATTCAAAAATATGGTTGACATTAGATTTTGAATTTGCTAGAGTATGTATTCAACAGCCATCAAATCTTACAGCAGCAAGTCTTAAATTTTAGAAAGAGAGGGAAAGACATGGGTACCATTATTGGTGAAGGCATAACATTTGACGACGTGCTTTTAGTGCCGGCATATTCTGAGGTGATTCCAAACCAGGTGGATTTAAGTACGACCCTGACGAAGAAGGTGAAGCTGAACATTCCCATGATGAGCGCGGGAATGGATACGGTGACAGAACACCGTATGGCGATTGCCATGGCCAGGCAGGGCGGCATCGGCGTGATCCATAAGAATATGACCATTGAGCAGCAGGCAGAAGAAGTGGACAAGGTGAAGCGCTCGGAGAACGGCGTAATTACCGACCCATTTTTCCTTTCACCGGAGCATACCCTGTCAGACGCCAATGAGCTTATGGCAAAATTCCGGATTTCCGGCGTGCCCATTACGGAGAATGGGAAGCTGGTAGGCATCATTACCAACCGCGACTTGCTTTTTGAAGAAGATTTTTCAAAAAAGATCAAGGAATCTATGACTTCCGAAGGTCTGATTACCGCCAAGGTGGGGATTACTCTGGAGGAGGCCAAGAAAATTCTTGCCAAGGCCAGAAAGGAAAAGCTCCCCATTGTGGATGAGAACTACAATCTCAAAGGCCTGATTACGATTAAGGATATCGAGAAGCAGATCAAGTACCCGAACTCCGCCAAGGATGATAAGGGAAGACTTCTCTGCGGAGCGGCTATCGGGATCACAGCCAACGTTCTGGAGCGGACGGAAGAGCTGGTGAAGGCGCATGTGGACGTGGTGGTTCTGGATTCCGCCCACGGCCATTCCGCCAATGTCATCCGCTGCGTACATATGATTAAAGAGAAATTCCCGGAGCTTCAGGTGATCGCCGGAAACGTGGCGACGGGAGAAGCCACCAGAGCCCTGATTGAAGCGGGCGTGGACGCGGTGAAAGTAGGAATCGGACCGGGTTCCATCTGTACGACCCGCGTGGTAGCCGGGATCGGCGTGCCTCAGGTGACGGCTGTGATGAACTGCTACGAGGTGGCGAAGGAGTACGGAATCCCCATCATTGCGGATGGCGGCATCAAGTATTCCGGAGACATTACCAAGGCCATCGCCGCGGGAGCCAACGTGTGCATGATGGGAAGCATGTTTGCCGGATGCGACGAGAGTCCGGGAACCTTCGAACTGTATCAGGGAAGAAAATATAAAGTATACAGAGGCATGGGTTCCATCGCCGCCATGGAAAACGGAAGCAAGGACCGCTATTTCCAGACCAACGCCAAGAAGCTGGTGCCGGAAGGCGTGGAAGGCCGTGTGGCTTATAAGGGAAGCGTGGAAGACACGGTATTCCAGCTGCTGGGCGGACTTCGTTCCGGTATGGGATACTGTGGAACCAGTACCATCGAAGAGCTGAAGGAGAACGGACGGTTCGTGAAGATTTCAGCGGCTTCTTTGAAGGAGTCCCATCCCCATGACATTCATATTACCAAGGAAGCGCCGAACTACAGTGTAGAGCGGTAATAATAAAAAAAGAAAAGAGGAGTTTGACCAATAAGAAAGTTTATTGAGGAATTTAAAGCGTTTGCCCTGAGAGGAAATGTGATGGATATGGCAGTCGGCGTTATCGTCGGCGGCGCATTCTCCACGATTGTTACTTCGCTGACCGACAACTTCATTCAGCCGATCCTGAACTTTGTGACCGCGGGAAAGAGATATTCCCTGGAGGACATCGGAGGATTCGCTTCCGCGTTTCTTTCTTCCGTTGTGAACTTCCTGATCATGGCATTCATTCTGTTCTGCCTTCTCAAGGCGGTGAACAAACTGACGTCTCTGGGAAAGAAGAAAGAAGTAGAGGCAGCTCCCACTACCAAGATCTGCCCGTTCTGCCGCAGTGAGATCGCGATTGAGGCGGTACGCTGCCCGCATTGCACCTCACAGCTGACGGAGGAGAACTAAAGCGATACCGTCCGATACAGCAAACACAGAAAAGCCTTAGGCATGATTCGCCCAGGGCTTTTTTCATGTAAAAAACAGAACTGTACTTAAAAATATCCATGAAAAGGTGTGCAGAATCCGAGGAAACGTGATATACTGGGATGCGGATGTTGTTTTGAACAGGCAGAAGATCAGAGAAGGAAGCAGGAACCGAGATGAGGAAGCCGAGAGAAAAACGAAACCCAGGGGGGAGAAGAAATACAAAAGAAAACCGGAACGCAGGAGAAAGGAAGCAGCGAAGGATTCGCCCGCATCATATCCTGATCTGGCTGGCAGTGATCCTGCTGACAGCCGCCGTAGTCATAGGAATCGTTCGGATCCTGAGGCGCCCGGTGGACGACGTGGATGTGGACGCGCTTTTGGAGGATGCGGCAGATCTTCAGCTGGAGACGGAGACGGAATCTTTGAATCCGGTGCCAAGGCCGGACATTGACGAGCAACTGCTGACCATCAACGACTACTCAAGACCGGGTACGAAAACGAAATCCATCGACTGTATTGTCATTCATTACCTTGGGAATCCCAAGACTACGGCTCAGGAGAATCACGATTACTTTGAAAGCCTGAAGGATCTTCAAGATGAATCCATGAGCGCGAATTTTGTTGTGGGGATTCAGGGAGAAATCATTGAATGCGTGCCTCCGGGCGAGGTGGCCTACGCCTCCAATTCCATGAACGATTACTCCATCTCCATTGAGAATTGTCATCTGGATGAGACCGGACGCTTTACCGAAGAGACGTATCAGTCCTGCGTGCATCTCACAGCGTATCTGCTGGAAGAGTACGGATTGGGAAGGGAAGACATTATCCGCCATTACGATGTGACCGGAAAAGAATGTCCTCTTTATTACGTAGAAAATGAAGACAAGTGGGAGGAATTCCGCGACGACGTAATGGACTACATAGCGTCCTGCAGGGAGGCAAAGCAGGAGTAATGTTATGATTTTGTAACAAAACCGCATTTCATGTGTGCTAAATGCATGAATGCGGTTCTTTTTTTTCCGAAATCTTGTGGATAAAAGCAAAAACGACACAATCCGTTGAAAAGGACTGGATTTTTAGAAAGGATTATGTTACAATTTTGTTACATTGCAAAAATTAAATTAATAAATATTTGATAACTTTGAAATAAAAAGATCAGGCAACAGAATAAAATGGTGAAGGTATGACATTATTGGAAGCAGTGAATGAGAAGAGTACGGTAAAAACGTTCAGCAGCAGAACTGTGACAGAAGGGATCCTCAGGGGCGTATTGAAATTTTCTGAGACGCTTCAGCTTCCCCTCGCCTGCGGAACGCTGAACCTGGAACTGCATAGACCGGTCCGGGAGGGAGCGATGGAGCGGTTTTTGAGAGTCAGAGCGCCGTATTTTCTTTTCCTATATACGGAAGATCAGAAAGAAGGAGCGATCAACGCGGGCTATGCGGCGGAGCAGATCGCGCTCTATCTTTGGACCAAAGGGATCGGAAGCTGTATTCTTGGGTTTCGGGAGGATCTGCCACCTCTGAAGGGAGAAGAAAAGGGCTGCGGCGCGGCTCTGGCTTTCGGCTGGCCTAAGCGGGTCGGCGACCGGTTTTCTCTGCGGGAGAGCGCCCTTCGTCCCCGCACGCGCCTATCCGGCGGAGAGAAGAGAGGCTGGCCGGAAAAAGTAGCCGGCAGACTTGGCCTGTGTCCGGACGGGCAGAGGCTGGGACGGCTCTGGCTGCAGTTTTCTCAGGATGGAATCGATTGCTACTGCGGCAGGAGTAAGCTTTTTGGAAAAAACCTTCAGGATTCCTTTGAGACGGGAACGCTTCTGGCGCATATTTTTATCGCGGCAGAAGAGCTGTGGCTTAAACTGGAAGCCGTTCCGGTTCCCCATACTAGGCTACAGGAGAAGCAGGCCGGCAGGAAAAGAGAATATCTTCTTTCGGTCCGGGAGAAACGTTCCGGTTTGGAAAAAGGGGACGGCGAATCTCCTTTCTATCAGATCCGAAAACCAGTTTCAGGAGGAAAGACCGCCGCGCGTCCCGGAGTTCTTTGGGGACTGGCTTTTACCCCTTGTACTTTTACAGGCAGGCATTCCTGAAAAAACCCGCTGCAAATTGGCAGCGGGTTTTTTGGGAAAATGGAAATCAGTCATCGTAACGGTCATCGTGATGCTCTTCTTCGTAGTGATAGGATCTTTCGTTCCTGCCCGTACTGCCGTTTCCAGAATACAGGATTCGGTCCGTAAGCTCCTGATCCCAGGAAACAATCTCACCGGATTCCGCGTCAATATCGAAACTGTACTCCACATCCTCCAGGGTCAGCTCGATCTCATAATACATTCTTCCGTCGTCCCGGTCCGCCTCGATCCACAGATCGTTGTCCGTGGAGCCGGGTACCCGATCCAGGATCAGATCGGCGGCTTCGCTGTCAGAGAGAGGAGAAGACAGAAGCGGAAGGTCATACTGCTTCCGGTCGGACATATCATAGGAAGCGCTGAGGATGCGTCCGCCGTTCTGATCGATTTCATAGTCGTACTCATCGCCGTCTACGAGAAATTCCACTTCCAGGATTTCCAGACCGTCGTCCCGGTCATAGTCGGTTCTCTGGCGTTCTGCGTCATCCTGTGTAAATCCAGCGTGTTCGAGAGCCAGAGCGATGCCTTCTTCCTCGGTGAGCGGCTGGCCGGAGCCGTAATCCAGGATGGAGAAGGAAACAGGCGCTTTGGCCGGAGCTTCGGTGGACGGCTCGGCGGCCAGGGCCGGTACGGCCAGAAGGGTGGTCAGGGCAAGGGCTGTCGCGGTTATCGTTCTTTTTGTCATCATAGTAAAATCCTCCTTATTTATCTTTTTTTTCTTTGTTTTGTTCTTTACACTTAGGAGTATAAAGAAGAAAGATTAAAGAAAGATTAATACGGAGGATTTTTTTAAAAATTTTTATCTGGGAAGCGTAAAGCGAAACAGACTTCCTTTTCCCTCTTCGCTTTTGGCTTCGATGGAGCCGCCATGAGCCTGGACGATCCATTTTACCATGGAAAGCCCCAGACCGGAATGGGAGGAATCAGACCGGGAAGGATCCGCCCGGTAAAACCGCTCCCAGATTCGGGGAAGGTTTTCTTTGGAAATCCCGACTCCGGTATCTTTCACGTATCCGACTACCGCGTGTTCGTCCGCGGACAGGCCAGCCTTTACCGTCCCGCCGACTGGCGTGTAGGAAATCGCGTTTTCAATCAGATTCAGCCAGAGGCGGATCAGCAGCGTTTCATCTCCCCGGATCTGAATGTGTTCTTCCACTTCGGTTTCCAAGGTGATGTCTTTTTCACGGGCCAACAACTCCTGCTCCTCCAGGACGGTTTTGGTGAGGACAGTGAAGTCCAGCGGTTCCAGGGTAAGCGCCTGCCGGTTCTGGTCCGTCCGTGAAAGGAACAGGAGCTGTGAAATCAGCCGCGTCAGGTTTCCCGCCCGGTCCCGGATGGTAGAAAGGCCGGCTCGTTCTTCAGAAGTAAGAGAGGGCAGGGACAAAAGCTCGTCGCACTGGGAAAGGATAACGGCCAGCGGAGTCCTGAGCTCGTGAGAAACATCCGAGGTAAACTGTTTCTGCCGCTCAAAGGCTTCCTGCAGCTGATCCAGCATGGAATCAAAGGTTTCTCCCAGGATGGTAATCTCATCCCTTCCGCCCTGGAGATTGATTCTGCGGGAAAGATCCTTTTTCTCGCAGATTTCACGGGCTGTGCGGGTGATTCGAAACACCGGCCGCAGTGTTCGTTTTACCAGGGAAAAGCAGAGGGCCGCAGCCAGCAGGATGGTGAGGGGAAGCAGAATCAGAGCCAGCCGGATCAGGAGACGGAGTTCTTCCTCCAGGGAGGAGACGGAACAGATTCCCCGGATCCGGACAGGGCCGTACCCTTTCAGCTGGGAGGAAGCGTCGAAGACATACCAGGTGCTTCCGCCAAGAACGGCAGTCTGAACCGTGTTCTCCCGGAAGGGGACAGAAGAACTGAAGCCATACGGCACGCGTCCGGACAGGAGCGCGCCGGATTCCGCGTAGGCAGACAGATAGACTCCTTCTTCCACATCTGAGAAGTCGGAGTCTACCGCCAGCGTATCCTCTTTTACGTCAATCAGTTCAAATCCCTCATAGACCCGTTCCTTCAACCGGCTTTGCGTGGAGGCGAGAATGCTGCCGCTTCCAAGATAGAGGAGCACCGCCAGGACGACGCCGGTGAGGAGCGTGGTGAGAAACGTATAGAGAAGCGTCAGCTTCCATTTCAAAGACAGTTTTTTCATCAGTCAGGCTCCTCCCTCAGCACATATCCGGCGCCCCGGACCGTATGGATCAGTTTTTTCTCAAAGGGGTCGTCGATTTTTTTCCGGAGGTAACGGATATACACGTCCACCATGTTGGAAGAGCCGGCGTAATCGTAATTCCAGATGTGCTGTTCAATCTGATCTCTGGAAAGAATCCGACCCTGATTCATCATCAGATATCGGAGAAGAGCGAACTCTTTGGAAGAAAGGGAAAGCTCTTTTCCCTCTCGAAATACCTGGTGGCTGTTCAGATCCAGGGAAAGATCACCGATGGAAAGAAGGCTGGAGGCACTGCCCGTCTGTTTGCGCAGCATGACCCGGATTCTGGCCAGAAGCTCTTCAAACGCAAAGGGCTTTACCAGATAATCGTCGGCTCCTGCATCCAGCCCCAAAACACGGTCCTCAATGCTGTCTTTTGCCGTGAGAAGAAGAACCGGCGTATGGATACCTTTGCGGCGAAGCGTTTTCAGTACTTCAAGGCCGCTTTTTTTCGGCATCATTATATCCAGAAGAATTACGTCATAATCGGTGCTGTCCAGATAATCCCAGGCCTCCTGACCGTCCAGGCAGGCGTCTACGCTGTAAGACTGCTCTTCCAGCTTTTTTTTCAGGAGGCGGTTCAGCGCTTTCTCATCTTCCGCGATCAGAATCCGCATGCGCTACGCCTCCTCTCTGTTTTTCCGATGGCCCAAAAAGAAGAAAGGTTTCTGCGCCAGCTCGGTCAGTTCGTCAAGACGGCGGATGGTCTCAGAGAGAAGGGCTTTTTGCTCTGCGAAATCCGCGGAAGAGACGGCGGAGCGGTTTGCCGCGATCTGCTGATTCTGCAGATCGTGAAGGAGGCTGCTGATTCTGGCCAGCCGTTCCTTTTCCTCACGGGAAGCTCTGACCGGGGTCATGCGGGAAATTTCATCCGCGCACCGCTGGAATTCCTCCGTATATTTTTCCCAGACCTGAGAGAAACGCTGAATGGATTCGTACATAAAGCGAATGTACTCCTGATACGCTTCCTTCTGAACCTCCTCCGCCCGGACGGTTTCCCGCTGGGCGGCGTTCAGATCTCTGAGCGCCTGAGAGTGAAATGCGTCCGCGCGCTCCACATTTTCTTGCAGAGCGGCGGATACCTTTTCCAGACGGGAGAGCGTCCGCTCGATGGATTCTCCGTAACTGCTCTGGGTTTTTGTAAGATGGTCTATCAGCTTGTCGATCCGGGCAAAATCAGCAGCCAGCTCCTGACGCATATGGCGGATCACCGTCTCGCAGCTTCTGGTAAGCAGGGCCTCCTGGCTGTCCCGGAAGGTATCGGTAATCTGACGGATTCCCTCTTTGGCCTGTTCAAAAGAAGGGGTCACCGCCTGCTCAAAGCTTTTGCCCATCTGCGCCACAAAAATTTCCGTGAGATCCTGAACGGTCTCTTCTCTGGTCCGATAGACAGACAGAAGTCGGTTCAGGGAATCCGTCTTGTAGGAGGGACGTACCAGAAGGCTGTGCGCCTGCAGGAAAGCTTCCAGAGCGTTTTCCAGATCCTCCTGATAAACGGCAAGGGACAGAGCATAAGCGAGAAAAAGAGCAAGTCCGCTCAGAACCGGAAGCAGAGCGAAAGCGCTGCCGCCAAGAGAAAAAACAGGGCAGAAGGAAAGCAGGCCTCCAAGAAGGCCGATTCCCAAAAGCAGCGGGGAGACCGCCTTTAAAAGACGGACGCCGGAGTATCCTTTCAGGTTTTTTTCATTCAGAAATTCCTTCAGATCGCAGGCGCTTTCCGGGTTTTTGCTAAGAAAAGAGGCGTATGCCCCATAGCGGGAATCCAGAAACGGCTGGGAAAAAAGGGAGTCCTCCTTGGCGGCCTGCTCCGGAAGGAACTGGTCAGGAGCCGCCTGCATGGACGCGCCCGCCCGGCGAAGAGCCTCTTCCATACGCGCCATTTTTCCAAGGCCAAAGGCAAGAGCCAGGCCGGCAGTCAGAAGAAGGCAGAACAGAACGGACAGGTTCAGGATCAGAACGGGAGTTCCGGCTTTCGACGAAAGAAAAAGAGTAAATCCGCAGACGCCCAGGGCGAAAGCTCCTGCGGCGGCGCAGAGAATTTTGCGGGGATTCATAAAAATTCCTCCTTTTTTGGTAATGAGATCACAACTGTATTTATTATAGAAAAAGATGGTGGAAGAGTAAAGAGCTTTCTTGCATTTCCCCTAAGATAGCGATATATTTAATTCATAGCAAACAGCCGGTGTCCGCGCGGAAGACGCAGACGCGGAGAAAGAGAAAAAGGTGAGAAAGAGATGAGAAAAGAAGCGGAAGCCAGATTAAGAGAATTGATGGAGAAAGCGGTGGAGAACGAGCTGACGGCCGGTATCAGCCTGTGCGTGCGCCAGAACAACCAGGAGGTGTTTTTCTGGAGCGCCGGATTTGCCGACCGGGAGCAGAAACGCCCCATAGACCGAAATACCATATTCCGGCTTTATTCCATGTCCAAGCCGCTGACGGCGGCGGGAGCCATGATTCTGATGGAACAGGGCAAACTGGACTTCGGAGAGCCGGTGTCCGAATATCTTCCCGGATTCGCCAGGGAGAATGAAAAGGAGCGGGTTACCGTTTTTGATCTTTTGCAGATGACGTCCGGCCTGGGATACGGAAGTATGGAATCCGCGGCGGACCAGGGAGTTCTGGACTATCTGAACCGCTGCATCGGACAGATGGATACGGAGAAGCCGGTGACCACACGCGAATTCACGAATCATCTGGGAGAGCTCCCCTTCCTGTTTGAGCCGGGAGCTTCCTGGCATTATGGATTTTCCGCCGATGTCCTGGGAGCGGTGGTGGAAGCCGCTTCCGGCATGCCGTTCGGAAAGTTTATGGAAGAGTCTCTGTTCGGTCCTTTGGGCATGAAAGATACCGGTTTCTGGGTGCCCCCCAAGAAGCAGGAGCGGCTTGCGAAATCCTATGAACGTACCGGGGACGGAAGGCTGATCCCTTATACGGGCTGCCACCTTATGATTCAGAACCGGATGGAAAAGCCGCCCCTTTTTGAGTCGGGAGGAGCCGGAATCGTCTCGACGATGGAGGACTACGCAAGGTTTGCCCAGATGCTGATGAACCGGGGCGTCCTGGAGGGGAACCGGATTTTGAAGCCGGAGACGGTGAAGTATTTCATATCCGGCGGGCTGACCTTTGACCAGCAGCGGGAATTTGAAAAATGGAAGGGACTGGAAGGCTATACCTACTCGCATCTTCTTAGGATTATGGAGAAGCCGGAGCGCGCTTCCATGATCGCGTACCGGGGCGAGTATGGATGGGACGGCTGGCTGGGCTGCCATTTTGCCAACATTCCGGTGCGGAATATGACGATCCTGGTGATGCAGCAGAAGAAGGACGCCGGCACCACGCCGCTGATCCGGAAAATGCGGAATGTGATTTTAAGCGATCTGCCGGAAGCCTAGAGAAACCCAGGTTGACAAATGAGAGAAAATCGGGTACAATTCTTTAATACGTTAATTCACGAAAACAAAAGCTAGGAGGACAAAGAAATGATTTGGGCGCCGGAAGAAACCTACAGCAGAGAGGAGATTGAATGCATTCAGCTTCGAAAGCTGAAGCAGACGGTAGCATATATTTATGAAAAGGTTCCTGTTTACCGCAGGAAGATGGAGGAGGCCGGAGTGAAGCCTTCGGATATCCAGAAGCTTTCGGATCTGCAGAAGCTTCCCTTTACAAACAAATCGGACTTCAGGGACAATTATCCCGACGGTCTGTTCGCGGTTCCCAGAAAGGAACTGGTGCGGGTACACGCTTCCTCCGGGACGACGGGAAAGCCTACGGTAGTAGGATATACCAGACATGATATGCAGGTCTGGACCAACAATGTATCCAGGATCTGCTGCATGGGCGGAGCGTCTGCCGACGATATCGCCCAGATCGCCTTCGGATACGGAATGTTCACCGGCGCGCTGGGACTTCACGCCGGTCTTGAGAACATCGGCGCTTCGGTGATGCCGACCTCGTCAGGCAATACCAAAAAGCAGATTATGTTTATGCGGGACATGGGAACGCCTCTTCTGGTGGCGACTCCTTCTTACGCCCTGCACATCGGCGAAGTGATCCGATCCATGGGGCTGGATCCCCAGGAAGACCTCAAAGTGAAGATCGGCCTGTTCGGCGGCGAGGGAATGACGGAGCCGATGCGGGACGAGATGCACCGGATCTGGGGCAAAAAGTTCCTGTGTACGCAGAATTACGGCATGAGCGAGCTGTGCGGCCCCGGCGTATCCGGAGAATGTCCGGAGCTTCACGGCATGCACGTAAACGAAGACTGGTTTATTCCGGAGATCATCAATCCGGAGACCGGAGAGGTTCTGCCGCCGGGAAGCAGAGGGGAGCTTGTGGTGACCTGCCTTGGCAAAGAGGCGCTTCCCCTTATCCGTTACAGGACCAAGGATATCTCCAGGCTGATGTACGAGCCCTGCGCCTGCGGCAGGACTACGGTGCGCATGGAGAACATTTCCGGACGTTCCGACGATATGCTGGTGATCCGCGGCGTCAATGTGTTCCCCACGCAGATTGAGGAAGTTCTCCTTCAGATTCCGGAAATCGGTCCTCATTATGAGATCAAGGTAGAGCGGAAAAACCGTCTGGACGTAATGACCGTCACCGTAGAGCTGATCGACGACCGGCTTCTGGATTCCTATGGAAAACTGGGAGAGCTGGAGAAGCGGATCAAGAAGAACCTGAAAGCGCTGCTGGGTCTTGACGCGGTGATTTCCATTGTCGCGCCGCAGAGCCTGAAGCGTTTTGAAGGAAAGGCCAAGAGAGTGACAGACCTTAGAGGAGACGGGCTGTAAAAAGAGAAGGACGGACGAGGAGGAAAGATTATGATAAAGCAGCTTGCAATTTTCGTAGAAAACAGGCCGGGAAGTCTGAGACAGGTGACCATGGCCCTGCATGAGCATAAGATGAAGATCTACGCGGTTTCATCCATCGATACGCCGGAATTCGGCATTATGCGTATGGTGGTGGACAAACCGGAGGAAGCGAAACAGGTTCTGACCCAGAAAGGATTCGTAACCAGAGTCTGCGATGTGATTGCCGTAGACGTGGAGGAAGAGCAGGAGATGATGGACAGCCTTCTTGGCGTTTTCCAGGAAGGCAATATCAGCATCAACTATACGTATTCTTCTTTTGGAAAGATGAGCCACCATCCCACGATCATTCTTCATTCCGACGACATTGAAGAGACGGAGGCGCTTCTCAAAGCCAAAGGCTTCCACTGCGTGAGCTCTCTGGCGGAAGAGAGCGGCGAATAATTCCGGAACGGCATCCTTGTTAAATTTTTTACAATATTTGAGGGAAAAAGGTTGACGGGGACAAAAAATACGGTAAAATGAAAGTATATCCTGTATTTGCAGGAGAGACAGAGAAGATATGAGGAGGACAAGACATTGGATTACGCAAAAGAGTCATTGAGACTCCACTATGAGTGGAAAGGGAAACTGGAAGTAACGCCCAGAGCGGCAGTAGACAGCAAGGAAGCGCTTTCCCTGGCGTATACGCCCGGCGTTGCTCAGCCCTGTCTGGAGATCCAGAAGGACGTGAACAAGAGCTATGAGCTGACCCGCAGATGGAACACCGTTGCCGTAGTGACGGATGGAACCGCGGTTCTTGGACTTGGCGACATCGGACCGGAAGCAGGCATGCCTGTAATGGAAGGAAAATGCGTCCTGTTCAAAGCCTTTGGCGATGTGGATGCGATTCCCCTTTGTGTGCGCAGCAAGGATGTGGACGAGATCGTGAATACGATCGCCCTTCTGGCAGGCAGCTTCGGCGGCGTGAACCTGGAGGACATCAGCGCGCCCCGCTGCTTTGAGATCGAGAGAAAGCTGAAAGAGCGCTGCGATATTCCGATTTTCCATGACGACCAGCACGGAACCGCTGTGATCACCCTGGCAGGATTGATCAACGCGCTGAAAGTGGTTGGCAAGGATATCAAAGACGTAAAGATCGTAACCAGCGGAGCAGGAGCGGCCGGTATTGCGATTATCAAGCTTCTCATGAGTATGGGACTGCAGAACGTAATTATGACAGACCGTACCGGCGCGATCTACAAAGGCCGCGAAGGACTGAACCCCATCAAGACCGAGATGGCGGAGATTACCAACAAGAACATGGAGAAAGGTACTCTGGCAGAAGTGATCAAAGGCGCGGACGTATTTATCGGCGTATCCGCACCGGGCACCCTGACCAAGGAGATGGTTCAGACCATGGCGAAGGATCCCATCATCTTTGCCTGCGCGAACCCCATTCCGGAGATTTTCCCGGATGAGGCAAAGGCAGGAGGAGCTGCTGTGGTATCTACCGGAAGAAGCGACTTCCCCAACCAGGTGAACAACGTACTGGCTTTCCCTGGAATCTTCAGAGGCGCTCTGGATGTGCGCGCGTCCGATATCAACGACGAGATGAAGGTAGCGGCAGCGTATGCCATCGCCGGACTGGTAGGAGAGGATGAGCTGTGCGCGGACTATATTCTGCCCGCGGCGTTCGACTCCAGAGTAAAGGATGCGGTAGCCAAGGCCGTTGCTGAGGCGGCGGTGAAGAGCGGCGTAGCCCGGATCTGATCGTATCAATGGAATAAAATTTTGAAAAGAAACTCCGTCAGAGATTATTCTGACGGAGTTTCGTGTTCCTGAATGTGTCTTTTCAGCATCTCAAAGCTTTCTTTGCTGATTACGTGTTCGATTCGGCAGGCGTCTTCCGCCGCGGTCTTTTCCTCTACGCCCAGAGCGGTCAGCCATTTGGTAAGAAGCGTATGGCGCTCGTAAATCATCTCCGCGATCTGGCGTCCGCTGTCCGTTAAGGTAATGTGTCCGTCCCGGTCCATAAGGATCAGTCCCTTTTCACGCAGATTTTTCATGGCCACGCTGATGCTGGGCTTGGAATAGCCCAGCTCATTTACGATGTCAATGGAGCGGACCTGAGGAAGCCTGTTATGAAGAACCAGGATGGTTTCCAGATAATTCTCAGCAGATTCCATTACTTTCATAGTACCGCGCCCCTTTCCTGTAGTTTGTGTATTTTCATAGTATAGCATAAAACAGGGACGAATGCCAGATTTACTGGTGATAATAGCTGAGAAAATCCCCCAGCTTTTCCATAGCCTCTCTCAAGACTTCGATCCTGGGAAGGTATACGATCCGGAAATGATCGGGCTGCTGCCAGTTGAAGCCTCCGCCGTGGACAATGAGGATCTTTTTGTCCCGGAGAAGATCCAGAGCGAATTTCTCATCGTCTTTGATACCGAACTTTTCCCGGTCCAGTTTTGGGAAGATATAGAAAGCGGCCTTGGGCTTCACCGCCGTGACGCCTGGAATGTCGTTCAGGGCTTTGTAAATGTATTCTCGCTGCTCATAAATTCTGCCGCCCGGAATGATGTAGTCGTTTACGCTCTGGTGCCCGCCCAGGGCGGTCTGGACAATGGACTGGGCGGGGACGTTGGAGCACAGGCGCATGTTGGAGAGCATATTCAGACCTTCCATGTAATCCCGGACATGATCCTTCCGGCCGCTTAAAATCATCCATCCGATGCGGAAGCCGGCGATCATATGAGACTTGGAGAGACCGCTGAAGGTGACGCAGAAGAGATCCGGCGCCAGAGAGGCGATGGAAATGTGCTCTTCCCCGTCCATGACCAGCCGGTCGTAGATTTCATCGGAGAAAAGGATAAGCTGGTGCTCTCTTGCGATCTCCACAATTTGCTCCAGGATCTCTCTGGGGTAGAGAGCGCCGGTAGGATTGTTGGGGTTGATGATGACAATGGCCTTTGTGCGGTCTGTCACCTTCCTTCGGATATCCTCCAGATCCGGATACCATTCCGACTGTTCATCGCAGACATAGTGAACGGCTTTGCCTCCGGCCAGAGTGGCGCAGGCCGTCCAGAGAGGATAATCCGGGGAGGGGATGAGCACCTCGTCTCCGTCGTCCAGCAGGGCGGACATACAGATGTTGATGAGTTCGCTGACGCCGTTGCCGGTATAGATATCCTCCACCGCTACATTGGGGATCTTTTTCAGCTGCGCGTACTGCATAATAGCCTTCCGCGCGGAAAAAAGCCCTCTGGCCGCGGAATAGCCTTCGCACTCTGCCAGCTGGCGTCTCATATCGTAGATCACCTCGTCCGGCGTGCGAAAACCGAAGGGCGCCGGGTTGCCGATGTTCAGCTTTAAGATATGGGTGCCGGCCTCCTCCATCCGCTCAGCTTCGTCCACAACCGGGCCCCGCACATCGTAGAGCACATGGTTCAATTTTGAAGATTTTTTAAATTCCCGCATTTCTTTTCCTCCCGCATCCGTGTTTTCTGTCCGTTTAGGAATGGCTTCGCCTCCGGTCAGCCATTCGGGATCCACTTGCAGGATCTCCGAAAGAAAACGAAGGATTTCCTCTCGTGGCAGGGTTTTGCCGCTGACGTACTGGCTTACGTGGCTTTTTCCCAGCTTTATGCCGCTTTCCTGGGCCTTCCGGATCAGATCCACCTGTTTCAGTCCAAGACGGTCCATAGATGATTTTAACCGGTCTGCAAATTGTTCTCTTGACATTCTGCGCCTCCAGAAGTTCAATTTTGTATTCGCATTATAGCACAAAAGCATTTTAAGTTCAATAAAAAACGAAAAAAGTTCAAAGTTCAATTTCTGGATGAATGGAAACGCAAAAAAGGGAACCCGCCTGAACGATTCAGGCGGATTCCCCGATACACGAAGAATGGTTTATTCCGCGTCTTTGATTTCGCTGTGAAGCTCCTGAAGGGATTTGACTTCTCCCTGTCCATGCTCCTTCACATAGCGGATTCCTTTGTAGGTGGCTCTGGCGGCCGCGATTGTCGTCATGTAAGGAATCTTTGCCTTGATGGCGGCCTTGCGCAGATAACTGTCGTCGTACACGCTGTCCTTCCCCACCGGAGAGTTGATGATCAGATCAATCTTTCCGTTGGTAATCAGATCCAGAATATTGGGACGGCCTTCCTGGAGCTTATTTACTTTTTCCGCCGGAATGCCCGCGGAGGTAATCAGCTCGTGGGTCTGCTGGGTAGCCAGAATCTTAAATCCGTCTTCCGCGAAACCGCGGGCGATTTCCACGACTTCCGCTTTGTCCTTGCGGTTTACGGAGATCAGTACCGTACCGCCCAAGGGAAGCTTGGACTGAACCGCCTCCTGGGCTTTGTAGAAGGCTTCGCCGTAGTAGGTGGAGAGGCCCAGTACCTCGCCGGTGGAACGCATCTCCGGTCCCAGAAGAGGATCGACCTCCGGGAACATATTGAAGGGGAAGACCGCTTCCTTCACGCCGTAGTACGGAATGTGCTGTTCCTTGAGATTCGCCACCGGCGAAGGACGGCCGGTAAGCTCGGAAGTAATAATATCCGTGGCAAGAGGAACCATGCGGATGTTGCAGACCTTGGAAACCAGCGGCACGGTCCGGGAAGCCCTCGGATTGGCTTCCAGAACGAAGACCTTTCCGTTCTCAATGGCGTACTGCATATTCATCAGGCCCTTTACATGCATTTCCTCCGCGATCTTCTTGGTGTATTCCTTAATGGTCCGTACCTGTTCCGGAGCAATGTGAACGGAGGGAATGATGCAGGCCGAGTCGCCGGAATGGATGCCGGCCAGCTCGATGTGCTCCATCACTGCCGGTACAAAGGCATGGGTTCCGTCGCTTACCGCGTCCGCCTCACATTCCAGAGCGTGGCTCAGGAAACGGTCGATGAGGATGGGACGGTCCGGGGTAACGCCTACGGCAGCCTTCATGTATTCCCGCATGCTGTCGTCGTCATAAACGACTTCCATTCCGCGTCCGCCCAGGACATAGGAAGGACGAACCATCACAGGGTAGCCGATTTTCCCAGCGATCTTCAGGGCTTCCTCAATGGTGGAAGCCATACCGGATTCCGGCATGGGGATTTCCAGCTTATTCATCATCTCCCGGAACAGATCCCGGTCTTCCGCCAGATCGATGACGGCGGGAGAGGTGCCCAGAATCTTCACGCCGTTTTTCTCCAGCTGAGAAGCCAGATTCAGAGGCGTCTGGCCGCCGAACTGAGCGATGACGCCCAGGGGCTTTTCTTTCTTATAGATGCTGAGCACGTCTTCCAGGGTCAGAGGCTCAAAATACAGCTGATCGGTCGTATCGTAGTCTGTGGAAACCGTCTCCGGGTTGCAGTTTACGATAATGGTCTCAAAGCCCAGCTTCTTGAGAGCCAGAGCCGCATGTACGCAGCAGTAGTCAAATTCGATTCCCTGTCCGATACGGTTGGGACCGCCGCCCAGGATCATGATCTTGGGACGGTCAGACTTCACAGGGTTCTTGTCCGGAGCGTTGTAGGTGGAGTAGTAGTAAGCGCTGTCCGGCGTACCGCTTACGTGCACGCCCTCCCAGGCCTCCTCTACGCCCAGGGCGATCCGGCGGTTCCGGATCTCGTCCTCGGAAATCTCCAGGACCTGGCTTAAATATTTATCGGAGAAGCCGTCCTTCTTGGCCGAGATCAGCAGTTCGTCAGAGGGCAGGGATCCCTTGAAGGCTGCGATGGCTTCCTCTTCCTCCACCAGTTCCTTCATCTGTTCGATAAAGTATTTCTTCACCTTTGTCCGCTCGTGGATCTCGTCAATGGTCGCTCCCTTGCGCAGCGCTTCATACATAATAAAGTGACGTTCGCTGGAGGGAGTAATGAGAAGCTTCAGAAGCTGTTCCTTGGTCTTCTCATGGAAATCCTTCGCGTAGCCAAGGCCGTACCGGCCGATCTCCAGGCTGCGGATCGCTTTCTGGAAGGCCTCCTTGTACGTCTTGCCGATGCTCATGACTTCGCCTACGGCGCGCATCTGAGTCCCAAGCTTGTCCTCTACGCCCTTGAACTTTTCGAAAGCCCATCGGGCGAATTTGATCACCACATAGTCGCCGTCCGGCACGTATTTATCCAGCGTACCGTACTTTCCGCAGGGGATATCCTTCAGGGTCAGGCCGGCGGCCAGCATGGCGGATACCAGGGCGATGGGGAAGCCGGTGGCCTTGGAAGCCAGAGCGGAAGAACGGGAGGTTCTGGGGTTGATCTCGATCACTACGATTCGGTCTGTCACCGGGTCATGGGCAAACTGTACGTTGGTGCCGCCGATGACCTGTACGGATTCTACGATCCGGTAAGCGTACTCCTGAAGACGCTTCTGGCATTCCTTGGAGATGGTCAGCATCGGCGCGGAGCAGAAGGAGTCTCCGGTGTGGACGCCTAAGGGATCGATGTTCTCGATGAAGCAGACGGTGATCATATTGTTGTCCGCGTCCCGGACGATCTCCAACTCCAGCTCTTCCCAGCCCAGAATGGACTCTTCCACCAGCACCTGACCCACCAGGCTGGCCTGCAGGCCTCTGGCGCATACGGTCTTCAGCTCCTCGCGGTTATATACCAGTCCGCCGCCGGCGCCGCCCATGGTGTAGGCGGGACGGAGCACCACCGGGTATCCCAGTTCGTCCGCGATGGAAAGCGCTTCCTCCACCGAATAGGAGACCTGGCTTCTGGGCATCTCGATACCCAGGGCGTTCATGGAATTCTTAAATTCGATCCGGTCCTCGCCGCGCTCAATGGCGTCTACCTGAACGCCGATGACCTGAACGTTATATTTTTCCAGGATGCCTTTCTTTGCAAGCTCCGCACAGAGATTCAGTCCGGACTGTCCGCCCAGGTTGGGGAGCAGGGCGTCGGGACGCTCCTTGGCGATGATCTGCTCCAGGCGGTCCACATTCAGCGGCTCAATATACGTAACATCCGCGGTCTCCGGGTCGGTCATGATCGTAGCGGGATTTGAGTTTACCAGCACGATTTCATAGCCCAGTTTCCGCAGGGCTTTGCATGCCTGGGTACCGGAGTAGTCGAACTCGCAGGCCTGCCCGATGATGATCGGTCCGGAACCAATGATAAGCACTTTATGAATATCTGTTCTCTTTGGCATAGAAACCTCCTGTATGAAATTTGTGTTTTTCTTACCTTATTCTATTATACAGAAGAATTGAAAAATTCCTAGATGTAATTTTGAAATTGTGAAATGAATCTATTTTCGGTTTTTTTCAGAAATTTCTCTCGCAATATTCTCAATTTCCGCTGTTCTTACTGTAAAATCATGGATATCAAAAGAGTTTCCCACACATTCTTTTCGTTGTTTAAAAGATATAAATATGGTACGCTATACCTAAACTGCGGAAGGAAAGAAGGGATTTCCATGTACATTGCGGATCTGCACATCCATTCCCGGTATTCCAGGGCGACCAGCAGAGACGGTACCCCGGAGCACCTGGAACTTTGGGGTCGCAGAAAAGGGATCGGCCTTTTGGGGACCGGAGATTTTACGCATCCGGCCTGGCGGGAGGAACTGAAAGAGAAATTAGAGCCGGCGGAGGAAGGGCTCTACACACTGAAAAAGGAATATCAGCTTGCGGACGCTGCGGCGTTGGGAGAAAGTCCCCGTTTTCTCGTGACCGGAGAGATCAGCACCATTTACAAAAAGAACAAAAAGGTGAGAAAGGTCCACAGCCTGATCCTTCTTCCCGGCCTGGAGGCGGCGGAGCGGATTTCCAGAAAGCTGGAGGAGATCGGGAACATCCACTCAGACGGCAGGCCAATTCTGGGCCTTCCGTGCCGGGATCTTTTGGAAATCATCCTGGAACTCTGTCCGGAGGCCGTCTTTGTACCGGCGCATATCTGGACGCCTCATTTCTCCCTCTTTGGAGCTTTCTCCGGATTTGATACCATAGAAGAATGCTTTGAGGATCTGACGCCTTATCTCCACGCGCTGGAGACGGGACTTTCCTCCGACCCGTCGATGAACTGGCGGGTGTCGGCTCTGGACCGGTTTCAGCTGATTTCCAATTCGGACGCCCACTCTCCGGCAAAGCTGGGACGGGAAGCCAATCTGCTGGAAACCGGGCTGTCTTATCCGGAAGTCAAGGCGGCTCTGGAGACCGGGAGGGGCCTCCTGGGAACCATTGAATTCTTTCCGGAGGAGGGAAAGTATCATCTGGATGGCCACCGAAAATGCGGAATCTGTCTGACGCCGGGAGAGACCAAGGCGTACCAGGGCCTTTGCCCGGTGTGCGGGAAAAAGATTACCATCGGCGTTTCTCACCGTATCGAAGAGCTGTCCGACCGGGAGGAAGGATACCGGCCGGAAAACGCGAAGCCCTTTGAAAGCCTGGTTCCGCTTCCTGAGGTGATCGGGGCCTCTCTGGGATGTTCTGCCTCCAGTGTGAAAGCGCAGAAACCGTACTGGAAGATGCTGGAGAAGCTGGGACCGGAATTCGAAATTCTGCGCAGTCTTCCCATGGAAGAGATCCGCCGGGTGTCCGGAGACCGGATTGCGGAAGGGATCCAAAGACTCCGAGAAGGCAAAGTGGAACGGACGCCGGGATTTGACGGAGAATACGGAAAAATCCGTCTCTTCGGGGAAGAAGAGCTTTCCAACACCAGCGGACAGATGGATTTCTTTGCTCTTCTTGGCATTGAAGAGAAAAAAGAGAGAAAGAAAAAAACCGGAAAAGAAGAAAACAGGAGAGAAGCGCCGGAAGAGAAAAAGCTGTTGCAAGAGGCGGCACAGGCAGAAACGGAGACAGCGGCGGAAAAAGACGTTCCCCCGTCGCTTTTTGGACTGAATCCAGGGCAGAAGGAAGCCGCCGCTTCCCGCGCCCCCAGAACCCTTGTCATCGCCGGGCCGGGGACGGGGAAAACGAAAACCCTGACGGCGCATATCGCTTATCTTATGGAGGAATGCGGGGAAAAGCCCTCAGAGATTACCGCCGTAACCTTTACCAATCAGGCGGCAGGAGAGTTGAGAGAGCGCCTGCGGCAGTGCCTGGGGAAGGGGAAAAAGACTTCCGCCCTGCAGATCGGAACATTTCATTCGATCTGCCTGAATACGCTGAAGGCTGCCGGCAGGAAGGTTTTGGTGGCGGACGAGACAGAGACGCTGGAGCTGGCAAAAGAACTGAAAGAGGAGTTCGGGCGTTCGGAAAAGCCAGAAGAACTTCTCCTGAAAATATCCCGGTGGAGAAACGGGGCAGAGGGGGAGGAGCCGGAAGCGCGTCTTCTGGAAGCCTATGAGGCAAAGCTGCGGGAAAGCGGACGGGTGGATTTCGACGGACTTCTGCTGGAAGGATTGAGACTGGCCGAGGAATCGCAGGGAGAAAGCTGGCGCGGACACTTTTCCTGCCTCTGCGTGGATGAGTTTCAGGACATCAATCCTTTGCAGTACCGCCTCCTTCTGGCCTGGAACCGGGGAGGGAAGGAGCTTTTTGCCATTGGGGATCCGGACCAGTCCATCTACGGATTCCGGGGATCCGATCCCGGATGCTTCCACCTTCTCAAAGAGGAAGACGCGCTCTGCCGGGAGATTCATCTGAAAGAAAACTATCGTTCCGGCCAGGAAATTCTCAGGCTCGCGGAGGCGGTCATCGGCGAAAATCCAGGCAGCCGCACTCCTCTGGATGCCCGCAGGGGAAGCGGGCTACCCGTGCGGCTGGCCTGCGCCGGGAGCGAGATGGGAGAGGCGATCTTTACCGCCAAAGAGATTAACCGGCTTACCGGAGGCATCGGCATGCTGGAGGCTCAGGAGAATTTCAGAAACCGGGAGAGGAGAGCCCGTTCCTTTGGGGAAATCGCCGTTCTCTTCCGTACTCATCAGGAAGCCAGACTTTTGGAAACCTGTCTCAAGAAGGAAGGAATTCCTTACGTAGTAGCGGGACGGGAAGCCTTTCTAAAGGAGGATCCGGTGAGAGGTACCATTGCATTTTTCCGAAGCCTGACAAATCTGGAGGATCCGGGAGAACGGGCCTTGAGCCTGAAGCTTTTGTGGAACCTTCCGGAGGATCCGATGTCGCTGGAGATTTATGAAAGCGCGGCCAGGCGGTATCTGCCCCTTCTTTCGGAAAAAGCTCCGGGAGAGATTCTGGAAACGTGGAATCGGGAGTGGAACTGGACGAAACAGAATGGGATGGAGAGGCTAAAAGAAATTTCCCTGTTCTATTCTACTATGGAAGAATTTTTAAACGCCCTGCTTCTTGGCGTGGAAAGCGATCTGAAGCGCTGCGGGGAAAAGCAGTATAACGGCGACGCGGTAACGCTGACGACGCTTCACGGCTCCAAGGGGCTGGAGTTTCCGGCGGTGATTCTCTACGGCGTCCGCAAAGGACAGATTCCTTTTGAAAGCAAAAAGCATAAGACCGATCTCCAGGAGGAGCGGAGGCTGTTCTACGTAGGTCTTACCAGGGCCAAAGAAGAACTGATTCTTACCGCCTCCCAGGAACCTTCTTCGTTTCTGGAAAGCCTTCCGGAGGGACTGCGGGAACGGGAGAAAACAGGACCGGCAGACAGGAAGCCGGGCGGCCATCAGATGAGCCTCTTTGAACTGGAAGGTTTTGAGCAGGATTGAGAAAAAAGAAGAAAGATGGAACAAGCTGTGATATAATAGTCAGACAGGCAACCAGAGGACAGCACCTGGAAAAGAGGAAACTATTTTATGGAAAGAAAAATTATTTTAAGCGCAGACAGCACCTGCGATCTGGGACAGGAACTCCAGGAAAAACATCACGTTCATTTTTATCCCTTCCACGTGATTCTGGAGGGAAAGGATTATCAGGACAACGTAGACATTCATCCGGAAGACCTGTACCGGGCCTGGAGGGAGAGACGTCAGCTTCCCAAGACAGCGGCGGTGAATGTCTCGGAATATCTGGATTATTTCAGAAAGTGGGTGGAAGAGGGATATGAGGTCATTCACCTGAATTTGGGGGGCGCGCTCTCCAGCGCCCATCAGAATTGTGTGCTGGCGGCCAAGGAACTGGGACACGTCTATCCGGTGGATTCCTGCAATCTTTCTACCGGAATCGGGCTTTTGGTGCTGAAAGCGGCGGACCTTATAGCGTCCGGAATGGAGGCGGAAGCCATCGCCCGGACTTTAAAGGAGATGACCGGGAAGGTACACTCCAGCTTTATTCTGGATACGCTGGAATTCATGCGGGCCGGAGGCCGCTGTTCGGCAGTCGTGGCATTTGGGGCGAACGCCCTGGGGCTGAAGCCGTGCATCGAGGTGCAGAACCGGGACGGCTCCATGGCCGTCGGGAAAAAGTACCGGGGAAAGCTTGGGAAGGTTCTGGTAAATTATGTAAAAGACCGTTTGAAGATGTACCCGGACATTGACCAAAGCAGACTGTTTATCACTCATTCCGGCATCGATCCGGAGTACCTTTCCCTGGTAGAAAAGACGGTGAGAGAAACCATGGAATTTGAGCAGATTTACATCACCCAGGCAAGCTGCACCATTTCCTGCCACTGCGGGCCCAACACGCTGGGAATTCTGTTTATGACAAAGTGACGGGAGCAGTCTGAGACGTCCGGAACCGGGATGGCGTCATTCCATAGCGGTTCCGGAAAAGCTTGGCAAAATAGCTGGGGCTTTGGAACCCGCAGGCCCCGGAGATTTCCATGATGCTCTCCTGGGTGTTCAGCAGAAGGCTTACCGCGATGCTCAGGCGGTACTGCTCAAAATACTGGGAGGGCGTCAGGCCAAGCACGGTTTTAAAAATTCTCTGACATTCCCGTTTGCAAAGGTTGACCTGGGAGGAGAGATCCTCCAGGGTAACCGGTTCCTGATAGTGGGAATGAAAATAGTCCAGCATTTTTTGCATTCGTTCCATAGAAGCCGGCGGCTTTAAAACTGCCGGCTTTATTTTATCCTGGTGTTCCTTCCAGAGAAGGCCGCAAAGGGCGGAGAGGGCGTCTCTTACCACGAATTCCGGAAGGGATTCCTCTTCCAGGAAGCAGGAGACTGCCCGGCGGATCTGAAAGGCCGCTTCCTTCTGCCAGGGAATCTCCGCGGAAAGTTTCTGTCCGGGAAGGGCGGAGCAGCGCAGCAGGGGAAGAAGATATTTTTCATAATAGACGCTGCCCATCTCTCCGTATATCAGACGCGGATGAAATACAATGTCGTGTTCGTCATAGGAATCCCCTCGCCTTTGGAACAGAGCGTGGGGAATCCCGGAATTGATAAATACCGCGTCTCCCTCGCAGAGCAGAAAACGCCGGTCTCCCACGGCACACTGTACGGAGCCTTTATTCATGTAGATTACCTCCATCTCTTCGTGCCAGTGCCAGGAAACATCCCCCTGCCGGGAGGTGGTGTGGTAGCAGGCACAGGGAAAAGAAGGAGAGCCGTGCCGGGCCAGCTCCTTTCCCTTGGGATCAATTTTCATAGAACATTCTTTTATCATAGGATTCTCCAAAATGTCGCTTTTTTTATAGTATAGTACGCTATCTTTATTGAAGCAAGCCCAGGAAAGCTGTAAAATCAAAAACGATTGTGATCAGAAAGGATGAAGATTCCAAAAGGAAACGCACATGAGATGGGAGGAATAGAAAATGACATCGCTTTTGCTTGGAATTATTTATCTGGCATTTATCAGTCTGGGGCTGCCGGACTCCCTTCTGGGATCCGCCTGGCCTACCATGTATCAGGAGCTTGGGGCAAATGTTTCCTGGGCCGGAGCCGTCTCCATGATTATCGCCGGGGGCACGATTGTGTCCAGCCTGGCCAGCGACCGGATGACCAGCCGCCTGGGCGCCGGGAAGGTGACGGCTGTCAGCGTCTGTATTACGGCTGCGGCTCTTTTTGGATTTTCCGTATCCGGGTCTTTCTGGATGCTGTGTCTCTGGGCAGTTCCCTATGGACTCGGCGCGGGCGGCGTGGATGCTGCCCTGAATAACTATGTAGCGCTGCATTATCCGGCCAGACACATGAGCTGGCTGCACTGTATGAGGGGAGTCGGGGCAAGCGTCGGCCCCATGATTATGGGACAGGCGATCAGCGGCGGTCTGGGATGGAACGGAGGATACCGGATTATTTCCATCCTGCAGATTGTGCTTACCGCGGTTTTGTTCCTTTCCCTTCCCCTCTGGAACCGGAAAACCGGCTGGGAGATCGGAGATTTTCTCTCTGAGAATAAGAAAGAAGGCGAACGCATCCGCCTTCCCCAGATTTTAAAATTCCGCGGGGTAAAAGAAGTGCTGATCTGCTTCTGCTGCTACTGCGCGGTGGAAGCTACCGCCGGTATGTGGGCGGCCAGCTACTGCACCCTGCACCGGGGGATTCCGGCAGAAGAAGCGGCGGGGCTCGCCAGCTTGTTTTATCTTGGAATTACGGCAGGACGTTTTGTATCCGGCTTCGTCACTTTAAAAGTAAACGACCGGAATATGATCCGCCTGGGCCAGGTCATTGGAGCGGCGGGCATTCTTCTGGTGGCGCTTCCGCTGGGAGAAGCCTCCCTTTATCCGGGACTGGTGCTCATAGGCTGCGGCTGCGCGCCCATCTATCCGTCCATTATCCATGAGACGCCGGCGAACTTCGGCGCGGATAAGAGCCAGGCGATCATCGGTGTGCAGATGGCCTTCGCCTACGTGGGAAGCTGTCTTGCGCCGCCGGTTTTCGGACTGCTGGCTCAGTATGTATCCATCGCCCTGTACCCTTATTACATGCTGATCATCCTGGTGCTGATGGTGGTTATGTCAGAACGGCTGCATTATCTGACGGTGGATTCCAGAAAAAAATAAGAGTAAAGCGCCTGAACTCCTCAGGCGCTTTTTCTAAAACGATCTTTGTATACAAAATACAAGGCAAGTACTGCCGTCAAACATTCCGAAATAGGCATGGCGATCCATACTCCGGTAATGCCAAGGGCGATGGGAAGCAGCGCCAGAAGCGCGCCGCTCAGCGCGGCGCTTCTCAACAGAGCGACGGCCATGGACTGACGGTTCTGCATGATGCTCTGCAGATAGTACGTGGAGAGGACTGTGATTCCCTGGAAGAGAAAGAGCATGCTGTATCTTCGCAGGATTCCGGGAGCCGCCGCCAGAACCTCCGCATTCACCGCCATAAAGACGCGGACGATCCAGGTGGGGAAGAGCATGCACACCAGTACAAAGAAAACGCCCAGGAGAAGAGCCGTGCGGAGGGAAAGCTTCCATACCTGCTGGCAGCGTTCCCTCTGCCCCGCGCCGAAATTGGCGGAGACAATCGGCTGGATGGCCTGCCCTACACCGCAGAACATAGCCTGGAACAGAGCGGCGATGGTAGCTACCACTCCGTAAACGGCCAGATCGGTGGAAGTGCCGTACCGCATGATCTGATTATTAATCAGAATAATCAGGAAAACAGTAGCAAAATCAATGACGCTTGCTCCGATTCCCACTGAAAGAATTTTCCGGAACGCGGCGCCGGGGCAGGAAGGCAGTACCAACCGAAGCCGGCAGGACGGCCGGAAAAAGTGAGAAAGCATAATTAAGGCCTGGACCCCGTTGCCGATCAGGGTTGCCAGGGCAGCGCCGGACAATCCCATATCCATGGGAAACACCAGAAACCAGTCCCCGAACACATTGACGCAGCCGCCGATGATGACAGCCGCCATGGCCAGTCTGGGAGCGCCGTCATTTCTGAGAAAAGCCCCCAGGGAGGTGGGAAGCAGAAATACCGGAAGAAACCAGATCAGCCATTTGGCATAGGCGCGCACCTCCGGCATAAGGGAGTCGTCGGCTCCAAAGAACCGCAGAATCGGTTCGGCGAATACCAGGAATACGATCCAGGCAATCAGCGTAAAGACAGAAACCAGGATCAGGGAAGCAGTGAAGTAAGCATTTCCCTTCTCAAAATTTCCTTCGCCTCTGGATTTTCCAAGAAGCACCGCTCCGCCCACCCCGCACAGAATGGCGAGGAAGGTAAAAATACCGTACAGGGGCGTAACCACCGCGATGGCGGCGGTACCCGGAGGGCCGGCATACTGCCCGACCGCAATGGTATCCACAAAAGAATAGATGGAAATCATCAGGGCGCTGGCAAAAGAGGGCAGCAGATACTTATGATAAAGTCGTTTGGGATTTCCCTTCAATAAATCCAATTCCTTAGTTCTCCCTTCTTCTCTATTTTTCATTCGCGTTTTCCGGATAAAGAAAAACCGCACACAAGTCAGCCTTGTGTACGGTAAGGGTCTCAACCGGAAATTCATATTCAAAATTGATTCAGCTTTTTGAGTATAGCATAAAAAAATCGGGATGGTCAAGAAATAATTTTTAAGGTATGATGAAAATAAAGTTGCGTCACAGGAAAGTTGCTTGTTGAAAATAAATGTGGTATATTGTAGATAAAACAAAAAAAGGAGGGTGCGCGATGGGAAAAGACGAATCGTATCCCGAAGGAGAAGGACTGACCAGTGAGGAGAAGCGGCAGCTGGAGGCGTGCCTTGCGTCCATACCCAGGGAGGAGCTCTGCCGTCTCCTGGTCTCTCTGGCCAAAGAGGACGCGTCCCTGAAAAATCTTCTGTTCTCCAGATATGCGCCCTTTGATGAAACGCAGAGGAAGCGGCTGGAAAAAGAACTGACGGCCATCCGGCGCGGGTATTCCTGGGGGAACCGGGAGAAGTTTGCGGATTTTCTCTTTGCGGTAGAAGCATTTCTCTATGACCGGGTTCGTCCGCTGATTGGGAAAGGGCTCCTGGAACCCTCCCTGGATCTGATCGACCAGGCGTTAGAAGAAGTGGAGAACTGGCTTCCCGGAGAGGATTACCAGTACCGGCAGGACTGGGAGGAATGGCTTTGGGACCTGGAAACCGTCTGCTTTGAACTTTGGCAGCAGATTCTGGAGAGAACTTCCGGAAAGGAACGGCGCCGGATGTTTGAACGGTTTCAGGAAAACCGGAAAAAGAACCGGAGTTACAGCCAGCAGTGCAGAGAGAATTTTTACAGAAATGAATTTCAGGAACCCTGGATGCTGCAGGAAAAGCTTCGCCTTCTGGATCGGGAGATTGAGGAAGGAAAGAAGAGCGCTTCCGCAGAGGAAGGAAAGGTTCTGGAGCGTCTTGCCCTTATGGAAGGGTTAAACGCTCCAAAGAAGGAGATCCGGCAGTACCGGGAGAGATACCGGTTCCTTCCGTCGATCCGGGAACAGATGGTTCAGGAATATGAGAACGCCGGCGCATACGAAAAAGCAGTCTGGCTCCTGCGGGAGGCAAAGGAGTCCGAACAGACGTCTCTGGGAGAACGGGAGAAATGCAGCCGGAAACTTCTGGAACTCTATCGGAAAACCGAAAGGCAGGAGGAGTATAAAGAGGAACTTTTATACCAGATTTTTCAGTTCTGCCAAAGAGACCTTGAGCTCGTTCGCTGCTTCAAAGAGATTTGCGGAAGCCAGGAGTGGGAAATCCGCAGGGAGGAGTTTTTAAAAGCGCCTTCCCTCTATTTGCAGCACGATACGCTTCTGGCGGAAGAGGGAATGTACCGCCGTTTAATGGATGAGATCAAAGAAAGAGGAAGCGTTTATCTTTTGGATCAGCATGAGAAAGAGTTAGGAGAGCGCTTTCCAGAGGAAGTCCGGGATTCCTATATCGAGTATGTAAAAAGACGCTCCTGCCGTCCGGATACGAGGAAAGGGTATAAGAACCTGGCGTTTTATTTAAAGAAGATCGCCAGGTATCCCCAGGGAAAAGAGGCGGCTTTGGAGATCGCTTCTTCCTGGATGGAGGAATACAGGAACCGCCCGGCCATGATGGAGGAGCTGGAACAGGCAGGATTCGGGAGAGAAAGGAAAACAGGGCGGATTCTGCCTTTTCCCACATGAAAAGAAAGGGGGATTTATGGCAGAAACAAGAAATACGCTGGAGTACTATGAAAAAAACGCGGACCGTTTTCTTGCGGAAACGCAGAGCGTGGATTTTTCAGAAATCCGGAATCTGTTTCTGGAACGGCTGCCTAAGGACGCGCGGATCCTGGATTTTGGCTGCGGCTCCGGACGGGACGCTCTGGCGTTTTTAAAAAGAGGATACCAGGTAGAGGCGGCGGACGGCTCCGCCCGGATGTGCCGGGCCGCCCAGGCCCTTACCGGGCTTCCGGTTCGCCGGATGCTTTTTCAGGAACTGGATGAAACAGAAAAATACGATGGAATCTGGGCTTGTTCCTCGATCCTCCATCTTCCTAAGGCGGAACTTCGGGAGGTGCTGGAGCGGATGGCAAAGGCGCTGAAAGAGGGCGGAGTGATTTATACTTCTTTTAAATACGGAACGTATGAAGGCGAGCGGAACGGCCGGTATTTTACGGATTTTACGGAAGCATCCTTTTTGGGATATCTGGGAGGAAAGAGTCAGCTGAGGATAGAGAGGATGTGGAAGACCTCCGACGTAAGACCAGGAAGAGGCGAGGGAAAATGGCTGAATGTTCTGCTGCAAAAGCAGCAGAGGGAAAGAGGGTAAAAAGAAATGAGATTATTTATTGCGGTCCAGCTGTCAGAAGAAATGAAAAAAGGCCTGGTGGCCTGTATGCACGATCTGAAAAAACAGGGAGTGGAAGGGAATTATGTGCCGGCGCAGAATCTGCATCTGACCCTGGCGTTTCTTGGAGAATACGACGATCCGGCCAGGGTGAAAGCGGTGATAGAGAGCGTCCCCCTGCCCCCGTTTCGCCTCAGCCTTTCCGAAAGCGGAAATTTCGGCGCCACGCTCTGGGCAGGGGTAAAAGGAAATCAGAAACTGAAAATTTACGTCAAAGAACTTCGCCAGGCGTTGAAAACGGCAGGAATTCCTTTTGAAGACGATAAATTTGTTCCTCATATCACTCTGATCCGGAAGACCTCATCCAGGAAGCCATACCAGGTGCGCCTGCCAAAGGCGGACATGATGGTGAAGAAGGCCTCTTTGATGAAATCTGAGAGGAAAAACGAAAAGACCGTGTATCGGGAACTGTGAGGTCCCCTCCTTTTCTTGCAGATTCAGGGCCGGACAGATCCGGTCTGGGGACCGTACCTTGCTTTTTCATAGGCGTCATGCAGAGCGGCAGTCTCTTCCCTGCCGCTGATTCCGGCTTTTGCTTCGAGCTCGGATGGAGTTTCCGTTCCGTCCGGCTCTTTTTTTGCGCGCTTCATTCCAAGAAGAACGGCTTTTTTATACTGACGCCGGATGGAAAGAACAGGAGAGCGGGATTCTCTGCGGAAGCCTCGCTTTTTCCTGGAGGAGAGCAGATCGTCGGCTTCGTCCTTCAGAAAAGTGACTTCATCTGTTCCGTCCCTGGAAAACGCCTGGCTGGCCTGGCGCAGCCAGAGGTAAAGGGCGCGAAGAAAGAAAAAGAAAACAAGAGCCAGCACAACCCAGAGAACCGCCTGAAAAACCGCTTCTATCCAGGCAGGGGGCTGGGAGGAGTAGAGATCCGGCCGCTGTTCGAGAAATTCACCTATGGGGCTGACCGCCGGACCGGTCGGGGCAAATTCCAGGGACAGTTCTCCCTCCTTGCCTTTTGGAAGGCGCAGATTTGCCAGAGGTTCTTTCCCGTAAAGAAAAGCGGGAAGCAGGGCGAGAAGGAGCGCCATAGCGGCGGGAAGGAGCAGGAGATTACGTATTTTTCTAAAAGCATGGAAAGGAAGGCCTGCGATATCCTTGTGCTCCAGAAGATACTGATCAAAACCGTGGAGATAGCGATACAAAAAACAGAGAAACACATCTGCGGAAAGGGAGAAGAAAACGGCGCGGGAAAGCGGCGGATGCTTCAGCCCAAGGGCGGCTCCATAGCAGAGCAGAAAAACCAGAAACTGCAGAGGGTGGGGCGCGTCCAGAAACAATGGTTTTGGAGGAGGCAGAGGAGGAAGCTCCTGTCCGTCTCCCAGGGGCATGTTTTTGTACTCTTCCAGCCGTTTCCCGGCCTGCATTCTGGCTGAGGCGCGGATCAGGAAAAGGAGAAGAGAGAAGACCGGCAGAAGAAAACTGCTTCCTGCAAACCAGGTAAGGGCAGTCACTGCCGCGCAGCACAGGACATACTGCCACATCCGGACCGCAAGCCGGTCCGCCAGCAGAGAAAAAACAGCCGGAAGGATCAGAATGCAGGAGTCTTTTCGTGCGTCCGCCAAAGAAAAGGCGGAAGAAGTCATCCTGGCCTGGATGCCAAGAAGCACGGGACAGAGGGCGAAAAGCAGGCATACGGTATGAAGCAGGCCAAGGGCCGGAAGAACAGAACGTTTTTTTGTCATAAGGCGCCTCCTTTTAGACTTTCCAGGGATAGAAAACAAAGGGGATGTTTTTTGGAAGCTCGGCTCCCGGAAGATGAGGATAAATCCAGATCAGGCCAGGGGCATGCTCCTGAAAAAACGGAAATAAGATCCGGACATCCGGCTCGTTTTTGGAAATCAGGATACACGTTTTGTCCGGTGCAAACAGGGACGATTCCTGAAACAGAAGCTTTGAAAATTCGGCGGAGTCCCTTCCAGTCCTAAGACAGGCCAGCTTCTGATTCAGCGTCGGAATGCGGGCGGCTCCGCCAGGAAGAGACAGAAACAGCGGCTTTCCGGTCTGAGGATCCATTCCGGTGGAGAGCAGTTCCGTGTCCATTTTTGCCGCCGCGAACCGGGAAGCCAGGGAGGCGGCAATCCGGATCGATTCTTCCACCTGGGGTTCTTCCAGGAGAATGGAGCGGTCTTCCGTATCCAGAAGGATCAGGATTCTGGACAGAGTTGTGGAATCGTGCTGGTTCACCATGAGCTTCTGAGAGCGGGCGCTGGCTTTCCAGTTAATCGTCTTCCTGGGATCCGAGCGCACGTAATCCCGGATTCCGGAAAATTCAAAGGGATCCGGGAAGAGGCGGCTCCGGGACAGCACCATGCCGCTCACCGCACGGCAGACCGGTTCAATCTTCCTGGTGTCAACCCTGGCAGGATAGACAAACAGAGAAGTACTCTGAGGCTGATCCGCAAGATAAGAAGCGCCGCTGAACGGATCGGAGGCTACAAGACCCGCAGAGCGGATTTCATAAAAACCACGGTGCTGACAGGTGAAAGAAAGCCTGCGGACGATCTGCTGGCGGGAAAATATGGAGAAAATATCTCTTTTGTAGCTCTGGTCCGTGATTTTTGTATTGACCGCCGCTTCTCCGGAAAAGACGAGGCTGCGGTCTACGGCGAGGCGGACCTCCAGGGCCGGAACCGGAAGCAGCTTATCATTGACAATGGTTTCCCGGAGAAAAGAGGTTTCTCCTTCAAATACGGAAGAATCCTCGAAAACAGCGAGAACCTGAAGCTGCCGGGACCAGAGACGGGCAAACAGTGCGCGCCAAAGCACCCAGGCCAGCGCCGTAAAGAAAGCCAAAAGAAAAATCATAGACGCCTCCTGCTCCAGTCTTCCGTGGGAACCGGGACGGAAGCCGTCAGATCCCGGATCACCTGACGGGAGGTTCGGGTATCCGTAAGCCCGCCCACAAGAAGGATGCGGTGAGCAAGCACAGGAACAGCCACGGCTTTCAGATCCTCCGGCGTAACGTAGTCCCTGCCGGATACCATGGCGTAGGCCTGAGCAGCTCTCAGAAAAGCCAGCGCTCCCCGGTGGCTGACGCCGGATTCGATCCGATCGCTGGTACGGCTTTTCTGAACGATCTGGACGAGATATCCCATAAGATCCGGGTGCACGAAGACCTCCCGACATTTTTGCTGAAGGGCCACCAGAGATTCCTTTTCGCACACAGGGGAAATCTCCCTAAGGGGTTCCCGGTTCTGGTACCGGCGCAGCATTTCCAGTTCTTTGCCCTCATCCAGAGCTTCCATGGAGAGCCGCATCAGGAAACGGTCCATCTGGGCTTCCGGAAGAGGAAAGGTACCCAGCGTCTCCAGAGGATTCTGCGTGGCGATAACAAGAAAAGGAGCTTCCAGAGAGTGGGAAACGCCGTCGATCGTCACCTGCCCCTCCGCCATACATTCCAGAAGACTGCTCTGCGTCTTAGGCGTAGCCCGGTTGATCTCATCCGCAAGGAGAATGTTGCAGAACACCGGACCGGGACTGAAGCGGAAAGCCTGCTCCTTCGCGTCAAAGTAATTCAATCCCGTTACGTCCGATGGGAGAAGATCCGGAGTAAACTGGATCCGTCCGAAGTCGGCGGAAACCGACTTGGCCAGAGTCCTGGCCAGAAGCGTTTTCCCGGTTCCCGGCACATCCTCCAGAAGGACGTGTCCTCCTGCCGTCAGGGCAGTGAGCAGAAGCGTGACGGTTTCTTCATTTCCGACGATGACCTGAAGGATGGTATCCTTCAGAGACTGTAAAAGAGTAGTTTCCATAATTTGTTCAGCCTCCCAATCTCCGCATGGATGTTTCGTAATTTATGAATATTATAAAAGAAAGAGGCGGAAGAATCAATAGAAGCACAGAGCAAAGGCTGGACGGCGCATAGACGGTACATGGGAATTATGATAGAATGAAAGAAACGAAAAGAGACCGGCGGAGGTGAAGAAGATGAGACTGAAGAATGTTCTGATTGTGGTCAAGGATATAGAAAAGGCAAAGCAGTTTTACCATGATCTGTTCGGACTTGAGACGGTGCTGGACCAGGAAGGCAACCTGATTCTAACGGAGGGTCTTGTGCTTCAGGACGAAAAGATCTGGAAAGAATTCCTGAAAAAGGAAGTCGTGCCGGAGAACAACTCCTGCGAATTGTATTTTGAAGAGCGAAACATCGAGGCGTTTGCCAAAAAACTGGAAGAACAATATCCGGAAGTGAAGTATGTCAATCGTCTGATGACACACAGCTGGGGACAGAAGGTTCTGCGGTTTTATGATTTGGACGGAAATTTAATTGAGGTGGGGACGTCGGCCGATGTCACTTATGGGGAAAAGGATGCAGAAAAATAATCGGAATGGAAACGGGGAAAGGATCTGGTCATGTTGAGAAAAGAAATATTTAAGTACGTAAAAGAAAAATACAAAATAGAACCCGATTACCCGTTTTCCACAGCCCCGACTTATCCTGTTCTGCGGCATGAAGACAACAGAAAGTGGTTTGCGCTGATCATGGATGTTTCAAGAGAAAAATTAGGATTAAAAGGGACAGAGCAGGTAGACATTATTAACGTGAAGCTGGGAGATCCCATGCTGGCAGATATGCTGGTAAGGCAGCCGGGGTATTTTTACGGCTATCATATCAGCCGCAGCAGCTGGATTTCCATTCTGCTGGACGGCACAGTTTCCCTGGGAGAGATTTGTCAGTGGATCGATGAGAGCTATGCAGTGACTGCTTCCAGGCAGAAAAAACAGAAAGTCCGACCTCCCAAAGAATGGCTCGTTCCGGCAAATCCAAGGTATTATGATATAGAACACGCCTTTGATCATATTCGGGAAATCGACTGGAAGCAGGGAAGAGGCATCAAAGCGGGAGATACGGTATTCCTGTATGTGGCGGCTCCTGTATCTGCAATTTTATATAAATGCAAAGTAATTGAGACGGATCTTCCATACCATTACAGCGATCAGAATTTGACGATTACAGCGGTGATGAAAGTAAGACTGCAGAAAAAATATGAGCCAGACCGATTTACTTTTGAGAAGCTGAAAGAAGAATATGGGATCTACGCAGTAAGAGGACCGAGAGGAATCCCGTACAGTTTGAGTGAAGCGCTGAAAAACAGTTGAAAGGATAGAGGCGGATGCATCTTGGCGTCGGAGTATATCATAGAATATGGAGCATCGGTGCGAGATAGGGCGAAGAAATACGGAATCAGTAAGAGTACGATACATATAGAATGGTTTATACTTTTTCTAATTTTGATAGCGCAGACATATTGGAAAGATCGTATGTCTGCTTTTTTATTGAATAAAAAAGGTAATAGTGTCAAAAATATTCAATATCTGGTTGTAAAAAGAGAATGGGATGCGTATAATCATATTGAATAAAAAAGGTAATAGTGTCTAAAATTTTCAGTAAAAGGAGAGACAAGATGGAAATCAAAAGAGATAAATATCTTCAGGATCTGATCAACCGGATGCATAACCAAATGATAAAAGTAGTGACAGGTGTGAGAAGATCGGGAAAATCCTATCTCATTTTTCATATATTCCAGAATTATCTGCTGAAACAGGGAATACCTGAATCTCATATTATCCGGATCGAGCTGGATCAGAGAAAGCACAGGCAGTACCGTGATCCGGACGTTATTCTGGAATATATAGAATCTTGCATTCAGGATCAGGAGATGTATTATATTCTGTTAGATGAGGTGCAGCTTTTAAATGAATTTGAAGAAGTATTAAATTCACTGCTGCATATTGACAATGCAGACGTGTATGTGACAGGAAGCAATTCCAGATTCCTTTCCAAAGACATTATAACGGAATTTCGCGGCAGAGGAGATGAAATCCATATTTTCCCGTTGACCTTCAAAGAATTTATGCAGGTGTACGAGGACGATATCTATCGCGGCTGGGCGGATTATATGCTGTATGGAGGACTTCCTCTTACTGCGGCCATGAAGACAGAGGAACAGAAAATTTCCTACCTGACAAACTTGTTTGAAGAAACTTATCTGAAAGATATTATTGAGAGGCACCATATTGAAAAGACTCAGGAACTGGAAGATCTGGTCAATATTCTTGCGTCGGCGATCGGTTCTCTTACCAACGTTCCGAAAATCGAATCTACATTTAGGAGTGTGCTGCGATCAAAGATCAGTGGAAATACCATCCGTCAGTATATCGAATACCTGGAAGATGCTTTTATTATCCAAAAGGCTAACCGGTATAATGTGAAAGGAAGAAAATATATCGGGACTCCTGTAAAATATTATTTCGAAGATGTAGGACTTAGAAATGCCAGGCTGGGCTTTCGTCAGGTCGAAGAGACACATC
>CALWMW010000018.1 GCA_944382085.1 uncultured Lachnospiraceae bacterium
GGAAATAATTCTGAATATGCAGAAAATCCTGGAACGTCATCGCCAGGTTCAAAGACTGATACAGACGGTTCAGCTCGTCCGCCTCCATAGAGAGAAAGCCCTCCGCCGTCTTAACATCCTCCGGCTCCGGAAATACCGTAATCAGCGTTTCCGGCTTGTCGAATCCCGCTTCCCTGGAATCCACCGGGTTGATGCAGTGCCCTTTGATCGCCGCGAACTCTTCCTCCGTAATCTCCCCCTCCACCACATAAACCGTGGCGGAACGAATCACCGGAGTCTCGTCCTCCTTCAGGAAGCGCACGCACTGTACGGCGGAATCCGCCCTCTGGTCGAACTGGCCCGGAAGGTATTCCACCGCGAAGGCTCTCTCCCTCTCTCCCAGAGGGAACGTCTCCTCATACAGGTCGTCTACCGGAGGCTCGGAAAACACCATCCGGCAGGCCTTCTCATAAACTTCGTCGGAAAGGTTTTCCACGTCATATCGAATCAGGATCCGCACATTGTCAAGGCCTTTTACTCCAAGATAACTTCTGATCTCATGAGAAAGGCCCTGGGCGGCAACTGCAAAATCCCGCTTTTTCTCTACATACACTCTCTTTACATCACTCATATAAGAACCTCCTGGCATCGCCTTATTATTTATCCTGGCCGCCTCTGTTTTCCCGGAGGCGGCAGGCTTTTTGCTTCTATGCGAATTTTATCATACCTGACACTTTCTGACAATATACGCGCTCCAAAAAGCGGCTTCCCGGTTATTTTCTGCTCTCCCAGAAGGCGCCGGATTTCTCGGCCACGCTGTCCAGGGTACACAGCACCGGCTGTTCCCATTCCGCGGGGAACATCTGGCGGTACCGGTAAGTGGAAAACCGCTCGTCCAGAAGCAGGATAATCCCCTCGTCCTCGTCGGTGCGGATGACTCTTCCCGCAGACTGAAGAACCTTGTTCATGCCCGGACAGAGGTACGCGTAGAAAAAGCCGTCCTCCTGCCTGCTGTCATAGAACTGTTTCAGGATTTCCCGCTCGTTGCACACCTGGGGAAGCCCGGTTCCCACAATCGCCGCGCCGATGAGGCAGTCTTTTTTCAGATCTATGCCCTCTCCGAAAATGCCCCCCATCACGCAGAAGCCCACCAGGCTTCTCTCCCCGGATTCCTGAAATTCCTCCAGGAATTCTTCTCTTTCCTTCTCTCCCATGCCCGGCGTCTGGCAGAGAAGCTTTGTATCCGCCCCCTTCTGCCGGCAGAGCGCTTCGTACTGCAGGGCCACTTCCTCCAGCATCTTATAGGAAGAAAAGAACACCATATAATTCCCCTTCCTGCAGGAAACCATCCGGAACACGTAGGATGCCATTTTCTGATACTCCGCCTCTCCCCGCCTGGTATAGCGGCTGCTGGTGTCCGTGCCGATCAGCACCAGCTTCCGCGCCGGATCGAAGGTGGATTTCGCGTAGATGGCGTCGTCCTCCTGATCTCCCGTAAGAAGGCTTTTGTAATAGCGGATGGGAAGCAGCGTGGCGGAAAAGAAGACGGCGCTCTTCCCCTTCTCCAGGCACTCTCTGAGATTTTCCGAAATGTCCACGCAGAGAAGCCGGATCATAAAGCGGCCTTCCGGCGTATGCTCCGTGTAGATGACATAGTTCTCATCCAGTCGGTCGCAGACCTCCAGAAAGCTTCTTACCTGGAAGTAAAGCTCCAGGATTTTCTGGTTCAGCTCTCCGTCCTGGGAATGCTCCAGATATTCCTCCATCGCTCCTTCCAGATTCAGCAGGAGGATAGGAAACGCTCCCACCTGTTTGTGAATCTGATAAGAACCGCCGCACTCCCGCTTCAGCCCCAGAAGATAGGCGTTGCACCGCTCCAGGCTTCGGGTCACCTTGCGGCTTCGCGTCTTCATTTCCCGCCTGAGTTCCAGGAAATCTTCTTTGTAAAGAGAGGCGGAAAACATCTCCCGCCCCCGTTCCACCAGGTTGTGGGCCTCGTCGATCAGGAAAAGATAGCTTCCCTTTACTCCGTCTCCAAAGAAACGCTTCAGTCTGGCTCTGGGATCAAAAACGTAATTGTAATCGCAGATCACGGCGTCCGCCCACAGGGCGGCGTCCAGGGACATCTCGAAGGGACAGACCTTCCATTTCTCCGCCTGGCTGAGGATGCAGCCGCGGTTCAGCGTATCCTCCTGATTCAGAAGCTCAAACACAGCCTGGTTCACCCGGTCGTAATGGCCTTTGGCATAGGGGCAGGCTTCCGGATTGCATTCCGTCTCTTCCATGGGACAGATCTTTTCCTTGGCGGTAACGGTGAGCACCTTCATCCTCAGGCCCTGCTCTCTTAGAAGGCCGAAGGTTTCCTCCGCCACCGTTCTGGTAATGGTCTTGGCCGTCATATAAAAAATCTGCTCGCCCAGTCCCTCTCCCACGGCCTTTACGGCAGGGAACACCGTGGACAGGGTTTTCCCCGTTCCCGTGGCAGCCTGGACAAAAAGCCGCCTTCCCTGGGAAAAGGCGCGGTACACCGTAGCCGCCACCTGTTTCTGTCCCGGCCGCCAGGGATACGGGAATACCAGTCCTCCAATGGTCTCCTGACGCGCGCTCCGCCACCGGATCTGCCAGGAAATCCATTTCTGATACTCCTCCGTAAGCTTTAAAAACCACTCCTCCAGTTCTTCCATGGCATAGGTTTCCCGGAATCTTCGGATTTCCTCTGTCTCCAGGCTGCAGTACGTCATCTGTACCCCAACGCGCTCTTCCTGCTTCTGCGTTCCCAGAATATAGGCGTAGCACTTTGCCTGGGCCAGGTGAACGGGATTGGCCTCTTCCATCAGGCTCAGATCCCGGTACACGCCCTTGATCTCATCGATCCACAAAAGCTCCTCTTCCCGAAAAACGCCGTCCGCTCTTCCCTCTATGACGAGGACAAAGGATTCTCCGTCCGTCTCCCATGACACCGGCGTCTCCGCCTGGTAGCCGGCCCCCATTCTCCCCTGGATTTTCCGGTGGAGGCGGCTCCCTTCCTGCATCGCTTCTTTTTCGCCTAGGCCGCCTCTGCGGTTGTCAATATCCCCATAGCGCAGAATAAACTCCACCAGGTTCCGCACGGAAACCCGCACCCGCTGTTTCTCTTCCATCCTCTGCCTCCGCCTGTCTTTGCTGTTTCCAGTCACTTGCGTTTATTATATCACATTTTCTTTCTGAATGGCATACAGCAGGAAGCGCCCTGCCGTCCTTTCGGGCGGCAGGGCGCTTCCTGCTGCACACTGTGCTCTTTTATGCAACGGAAAACTTACTGAGAACCTTTTCCAATGCCTTATCTTCCGGACGATACTGTACCGTCAGATCTTTCGTGCGGTCCAGACACATCACGCCCAGAATTGATTTCGCGTCAATCACCATCCGGTTATAGGAAATGTCTACGTCATAACTGCATCTCGACGCCGCCTGTACAAACTCCCTTACGTCCTCAAAAGCCTCCAGCCGGATTTTTTTCTCCAACATAAAGAATCCCTCCTTCAAATGGCTCGTTCCATATTATGTCATAAATGGTTTTTTCCGTCAATCCTGACGCTCCGGAAGCCCTTTGAGGGTATTCTGTCTGTTTTTTGTCACTTTTATACAAGGAAGTCAGACCTCGCGAAAGAAATCCGCCAAGCAGGCAGAATCCTCCCGCCCGATCTATGGGGAAGAAGTTCGATGATTTGACAAAAAATCCTCTCCCTCCGTCATCCATTTTCTATATTTTAACGGCCAGAGCTGCTTCTGAAGCCTGGGATTCTCCCGTTCCGAAATGGAAATGCTCTGACAGAAGCCTTTCCACAGCTTCCGAAACGCTTCTTCCCCGGCGGAAAACCGCCCAGGCTGCAGCTCCTCCATCTCCGCCTTCTCAAAAACCGCCCAGGGGCCCCCCGCCCGGTGGAGAAGGGCGTCCCTTCGTCCGGTATCGAAAATCACAAAATTCTCCCTGGGAAAGCGGTTGGAAAAGTGATCCCCCAGAAGGGGAAGGATCTGGTTCTCCGGGCGGATCCTGGAAAAGAGGATGCCCCCGGAAAGCTCCTGAAACCGCACGAAGCCAAGGTAGCGGTGAGCCTCGTTCCCCACGTTCCGGCTCATCTCAAAAACGGCGGCCACATCCGGATCCTGAAGCCGGTCAAGAATCCGCCCCGCCATATCCGCCCCTATGCCGGGGGCGAGGGCTAAAACCAGCACCCGGTAAATCCGGTCCGCCCGGTCCCGGCGGCTGGAGAGGGCCGCCTGGTAAAGGGTCTGCCAGGCCCTCTCTCCCATCCGCCTGCGAATGGTCCGGGCCACCTTCTCTGCCTTCTCCGGATCCGGAGCGACGCTGCGGTACTCGGCAAACAACTCCATCGTTCCGGTCTCCGGGATCCTGAGCCCCACGTTCCCGTGGCCAAGTCTGCTGGCCCAGGCGTCGTAGATCCCGGTGAGGATCCCATCCACATTTCCCTGGCATTCAAAAAGAACCATATCCATCCCCTCCTGTCACTCCGGTCTGATCCAGCTCTGCCGGCGGCGGTCCCAGCAGCTGTCCCGCGTCAAAGAGGGACAGCTGCCGGTAGGAAACCGGCTCTCCCGACTTCCTGGAAGAACGGCAGAGCAGGCGTTCCAGAATAAAGTCTTCCTCGATCTTCAAAGGGGCAAGCTGACGGCCCCGGCAGGTAATAAAGTACATGGCGCGCTTCATCACCACCCCGGCTTTTCTCAGAGAGGGAAAGTCCAGACTTCCCAGCCTGCGGGCCTGGACAATCCTCCTGGCGGATTTCGGCCCGATCCCAGGAACCCTAAGAAGGGTGTAGTAATCCGCGGTATTCACCTCCACCGGAAACTGCTCCAGGTGGGACAGGGCCCAGTCGCATTTCGGATCCAGGAAAACGTTGAAATTCGGATGCTTCTCATTCAGAAGCTCTCCGGCGGAAAATCCGTAAAACCGGAGAAGCCAGTCCGCTTGATACAGCCTGTGCTCCCGCAGAAGGGGAGGACCTCCCGGAAGCGCCGGAAGAAGGGCGTCCTCATTCACCTTCACAAAAGCCGAGTAGAACACCCGCTTCAGCTGAAAGTTCCGGTACAGCGCCTCGGCTACGGACAGAATCTGGTAGTCGCGCTCCGGCGTGGCGCCGATGATCATCTGGGTGCTCTGTCCTGCCGGAACAAACCTGGGCGCGCTGCGGTACAGGGAAAGCTCCTGTCTGTTCCGGGCGTGTCCCAGCTGGATCTGTCGCATGGGAGCCAGAATCCTCTTCCTGGATTTGTGAGGAGCCAGCCTCCTCAGCCCTTCGGCTGTGGGAAGCTCCAGATTGACGCTCATCCGGTCCGCCAGAAACCCGGCGCGCTCAATGAGCTCCGCGGGCGCTCCCGGAATGGCTTTCACGTGAATGTATCCTTCAAAGCGGTATTCCCGCCTGAGCTTGTACAGCGTCTGATACAGAAGCTCCATGGTGTAGGACGGACTCACCAGAATCCCGGAGCTCAGAAACAGGCCTTCGATATAATTTCTCCGGTAAAACTCCATGGTCAGGGTGCAGACCTCCTCCGGGGTAAAGGACGCCCTGGGCGTATCGTTGGAAGAGCGGTTCACGCAGTAGCGGCAGTCGAAGACGCATTCGTTGGTAAACAGGATCTTCAGCAGGGAGATGCAGCGCCCGTCCGCGGAAAAGCTGTGGCAGATCCCGGAGGCCGCGCAGTTCCCCATCCCCTGTCCGCTCCCCCTTCGGTCCACGCCGCTGGACGTGCAGGCCACGTCGTATTTGGCGGCGTCGCTTAAAATCTGCAGCTTCTCATAGAGGTCCCTCTCTTTTGCGATTCTCATGCCCTCGTCTCCTCCCCTTTCGTAATCGAACGTATGTTCTTTTTTATTATAACAAAACCTGGGGAAAATGCAAGAGGGATTCCGGGCAAAAAAAGAAGCCCGAAGCCGGCGCGGATCGCTCCGCCCGGTTTCGGGCTTGGGTTCTGGTTTTATTTTCCTGCTTCCTCTGCCTCAAGGTACGCGTTCAGCCTTGCCAGAAGAAGGTCCGGCTCAATGCCATGCACCATAGCCGCTTCCTCCAGGGATTCCATCTGAGCGGACGGGCAGCCGATGCAGAACATGCCGCCTCCCATAAGAACAGGTCCCAGATTTTCATTTACTTTAAGGATTTCGCCAATGGTCATATCCTTTGTAATTCTTACTGACACGGGGTATCCCTCCTCACCTAAATATAATGTTTTTTCATTATAATACCATTCTTTTTCTTATGCAAGCCCGCCCTTTCCTTGTTTCTTCAGAAATACACGGAAATTTGCCCTTTGTTCTTGTAACTTGAGAATTTTTGTATTAGAATGTTCTCAGGTTGCAGAGGGATTCTGAATCTAAACTAAGAGAAGGAGGATAAAATCATGGCATATGTTATTTCTGATGAGTGTGTAGCTTGCGGTACCTGCGCAGAAGAGTGCCCCGCAGAAGCTATCAGCGAAGGCGATGGAAAATATGTGATCGATGCAGATGCATGTCTTGACTGCGGTACCTGCGAAGGTGTATGTCCCACAGGTGCGATCTCTGCTGAATAATTTCAGACAGATCATCATAAGAAGAAGGAGCGTTTTGGGACGCTCCTTTTTCAGTTGCTTTCTTTCTTTTTTCTCAGTCTCTGCCTCAGCCGCCGGATCCAGCCTTCCTCTTTTTCTTCTCCCGTCGCGGCGATTTCCTGAAACGGCGCTTCCCGGTCCCGGAAATAGAGATCCAGCTCCTCCCTAAGCCTTTCCGCCCGCTCCTGCTTGAGCGTTTCGTTCTGCTCCCGCACCGCTTCCCGGATCAGGCCCTTTAAAATTTCTTCAAACTGGCGAAGATTTTCCGAAGGATCCGCCCCCACCGCCAGGGGATAAGCGCTCTCGATCTTCTGGATTCCTTCTTTGATTCTGGAATCTGTCTCCGAGTCTTCCCCGGATTCCCGCAGAAGAATGCGGATTCCTTTGAGCTGGACGCCCTTCTCTTTCAGTTCCCTGACCCGGCGCAGCATCCGGATATCCTGCTCCGTATAAATCCGGTGTCCCTGGCTTGTCCTTTGTATCTCCAGCCCCAGTTCTTCCTCCCAGTAACGCAAAACGTGCGACTCAACGCCTACGAGCCGCACGGTTTCTGATACAGAATATTCTTTCCATACCTGTTCTTTGTCCATGACCGTTCTCCCCTCCGCCGCGGATGTTTTTTCCTTAGCTCCCGTACTAACAGTATATGCGAAGGGAAGAGAAATCAGAACAGAATTATTTTTTCATATTGGCAAATTTTGTGAACCTGGGCAGCCATGCCAGCTCCACCGTCCCGATGGGGCCGTTTCTCTGTTTGGCGATAATGACTTCCGCCACGTCCTTCTTCTCCGTATCGTGATTGTAGTAATCGTCCCGATACAGAAACATCACCACATCGGCGTCCTGCTCAATGGCGCCGGACTCACGCAGATCCGAGAGCATGGGCCTGTGGTCCGGCCTCTGCTCCACCGCTCTGGACAACTGGGAGAGCGCCACCACCGGAACCTTCAGCTCCCGCGCGATCTCCTTCAGGGATCTGGAGATATCGGAAATCTCCTGCTGCCTGGATTCGGTTCGCCTGCTGCCCTGCATCAGCTGAAGGTAATCGATCATAATAATCCCCAGATTGTGCTCCAGCTTGTATTTCCTGCATTTGCTTCTCAGCTCGGTCACAGAAATACCGGGCGTATCGTCGATAATCAGGTTGGACCGTCCGATCACCCCGGCGGCCTCGATCAGGCTGGCCCAGTCGCTGTCGCTCAGGTTTCCGGTCCGCAGCAGCTGGGAATCCACGCGGGATTCCAGGGAAAAGAGCCGGTTCACCAGCTGCTCTCTGGACATCTCCAGACTGAAAACCGCCACCGTGAGATTGCTCCGGAAGGCCATATACTCCGCGATGTTCAGCACGAAGGCCGTCTTTCCCATGGAGGGCCGGGCGGCGATCAGAATCAGATCGGAGGGCTGGAAGCCGGAGGTCTTGTAATCCAGATCTATGAAGCCCGTGGCAAGCCCCGTCACGTTTCCCTTCATGCGGCTGGCCGCTTCGATCTTATCCAGGGCGCTCAGCACAATCTCCTTGATGGGAACAAAATCCTCGCTCCCCTTCCTCTGAAGAACCTGAAAGATCTTTTTCTCCGCGTCCTCCAGGATCTCCTCGGTGGCTTCCTTTCCCGTATAGCAGGCGTTGGCGATCTCCTCGTTCACATGGATCAGCCGGCGCAGTAGCGCCTTCTCCGCCACGATCTGGGCGTGAGCCCTGACGTTCGTGGAAACGGGAACGCTGGCAATGACGTCCCCCATGAATTCCAGGCTGCTGATCTCCGGAGGAACGCCTTTTTCCTTCAGACGGTTCTGAAGCGTGACCAGATCCACCGGCTTGTTCTCGGCGTACAGATCGGTAATCGCCTCAAAAATCGCTCCGTACTGCTTCTGATAAAAATCCTCGGCTGTGACGATCTGGGAAGCGATCGTAATCGCGTCCTGATCCATAATCATAGACGCGATCACGGACTGTTCCGCGGCAATGCTGTTTGGCATCACTCTCTTAATCAGCGCTTCTTCCACCGTACTCTTCCTTTCCTTATGCTTCCGTTACGTGTACCAGAATGTGAGACGTTACCTGGGGATGCAGCTTCACGGCCACCTCCGTAACGCCCAGGGCCTTTATGGGGCCGTCCATGAGAAGCTTCTTCTTGTCAATGTCTTTCCCCAGCTGCTCCCGTACGGCCTCTGAAATCTCCTTTGAGGAAACGGAACCGAAAATTCTTCCGCCGTCTCCCGCTTTTACCGAAATCTTTACCTCTTTGCCCTCCAGCTCTTCTCCCAGAGCCCTGGCCGCGTCGAGGTTCTCCTGGGCCACCTTTTTCTCATTGGCCTTCTGGAGCTTCAGGTCATTCATGTTCTGGCCGGTAGCCTCTTTGCCGATGCCTTTCTTGAGCAGCATATTTCTGGCGTAGCCGTCGCTTACGTTGACAATGTCGCCTTTTTTCCCAAGGCTTTTCACATCCTGCAGTAAAATTACTTTCATATTTAAATCGCTCCTTCTTCTGTCATCTGTGTCAAAACCTGCTTCAGCCGTTCTCTGGCCTCTTCCGCCGTGGTGTTCTCCAGCTGGGCGCCGGCGATGTTCATATGGCCGCCGCCTCCCAGACGCTCCATGATGATCTGAACGTTCACCTCATCGATGGCCCTAGCGCTGATAAAAATCGTATTTCTGAAATCGGTGAGCACAAAAGACGCCTTTACCCCGACAATATTCAAAAGCTCGTTGGCCGCCTGGGCTCCCACTACCGTAGGATTCTCCAGTCCCTGAGCCGGGCATACGCTGATGGCATACTGCCCCATAAACGCTTCCGCGTGGCGCACCGCCTCGGCTCTGGCCTTGTAGGTATCCATATCCTCCCGGAAGGACTTCCGCACTCTGGTGACGTCCGCCCCATAACGGCGCAGGAAAGCGGCCGCCTCAAAAGTCCGGATCCCCGTCTTGGCCACGAAGTTATTCGTATCCACGATAATTCCGGCATAGATGCAGTCCGCTTCTATGGCCTTCAGCTTTATGTCATCGTCGTAATACTGAAGAATCTCCGAAATCATCTCGCTGGCGGAGGAAGCCGAGGGTTCGATATAGGAGAGGGAGGCGTTCTCAATCTGGTCCTCCGACTGGCGGTGATGATCCATCACCACGATGGATCTGGTGCGGTCCAGAAGCTCCGCGCACTCCACCATGCTGGGACGGTTGGTATCCACCACCACCACCACCGCGTTCTGATTGGTCAGCTCAAAGGCCTGCTCGTGCGTCAGGAAATAATTCTCCTCATACTCCCCGCTGTCCTTCATGGCGTTCACCCAGGGACGGATGCCGCTGTTGATGTCCCCCAGGACGATATGGGCGTGCTTGCCCGCCTGGATCGCCGCCCGGCAGACGCCTACCGCCGCGCCTAAGGAATCGATGTCCGTCACCTTATGTCCCATGACAATGACCCGGTCCCTGGTGCTGATCAGCTCCCGGAGCGCCTGGGCCTTCACTCTGGCCCGGACTCTGGTATTCTTCTCCTGGCGCTGGGTCTTGCCGCCGTAATACGTCATCTTGTCCTGATTCTTCACCACCGCCTGGTCGCCGCCTCTGGCCAGCGCCATCTCCATGGCGCCTCTGGCCGCTTCATAGTCCTGGCAGTAGCCGCCGCTGTCCACGCCGATGCCGATGCTGATGGTAACGACGATGCTGTTGCCGATGTTCACCGTCTTCACGTCCTCCAGCACGGAAAAACGGTCGTGTATCATCTGATCCAGCCCTTTCTGGTTCACCACCAGAAGGTACTTGTCTTTCTCCAGCTTCTTAATCAGGCCGTCCATGGAGGTGACGTATTTGGTAATCCTGCGGTCTACCAGCGCTTCCAGGATGGAGCTTCGCACGTCCTCCACGCTTTCCATGGCCTCGTCGTAGTTGTCCATGTACAGAAGGCCCACCACCGGTTTTTCCTCGTAGTTCTCCTGCACGTAAAGGTTCAGCTCCGTCACGTCAAAGAAATGCAGAGACAGGATCCAGCCCTTCCCCGCCGCGATCTTGGCGGCCTGCGCCTCCTCCAGAAGGTCGTCCAGGAGGATCTTGCGAATCATCACCCGGTATCTCCGGTCCGCGTACTCGATCTCGGTTTCCTTCTCTTCCTCCTCATCCGGGAAGGCCTCCGCCGAAAGCTGGGGAATCAGACTGGAGATGTTCTTGTGGCAGTTCTCCGGCTTTCCGGTCATAGAGGCCATCGCCTCGTTCATCCACAGAACCCTTCCGTCCTGCTGCACGATTCCGTAGGGAATCGCCAGCCCTTTTAGCATCTCCCGCTCGATCTCTTTGTATTTTCCGGTAAAATCCAGAAGCTCCTGGAGCACCCTGGGCCGGTAATACAGCTCCATGCCAACCATAATCAGGTAGAAAACCACCGTGAATCCGGCCACCAGGCAGCCGGCCACAAGATTCACATAGAGCACAATGCCGGTGAGCACACAGAGCAGCAGCGTCATAAGCACGCACCAGAACCAGTGCCGCATGACGTTGCCGCTGTATTTTATCTGAAGCTTGTCTTTTTTTGTCTTCATGTTCCGTGTCTTCTCCATTCTCTCTTGGCGGTTTCTCCGAACCTCCGCCGTCTCAAGCCGCAGGCTTCTAGCAAACATTTTACCATAAAACAGCCGTTTGGAAAAGTCTTTCTTTCACTCCTACAGCGCTTCCAGCCGCCTGGCTCCACTTTTTTTAAGCCATCTCCACAAAGCCCCGCATCCTGCCGCCGCCGCGGCCGTCCACAGGGCGTAGTACCCTTCCGGCTTCCAGTCCGCGAAAAGCCCCAGGCCCTGGCGCGCCAGCATGGGGAGCAGGGACAAAAGCAGAGACAAAAGGACCGTCAGCGTGGAGCTCAGACTGTTTTTGATCATACGGGTTTCGGAGAGGAAATCCAGTCTGGGAAAGAGCAGATTCCAGAAAAGCCCCAGCATTCCCGTAAGAGTCAAAACCAGAACCGGAAGTACCAGAAGTAACGCCGCCATGGCAAAGGAGGGCCGCAGCACCCAGAGAACCGCCCCCTGGGCCAGGAGAAGCGCCGGAAGGCAGACCGTTACGTGAAACAGCAGCTTCCCGGCGAGAATCTGCCGCGCCGTGACCGGGCTGCTCTTTAAAATCCAGAGGCATTTCCCCTCCAGGGAAATGCTGGGCGCCGAGATAAAGTTAAAGGACGCCAGGAAGCAGAGGCCCGTAAGCAGAAAGCCGGCCATCTCCTCTTCCAGAGACACGCCGCCCAGGGAAAGCCCGGCAAGACGCGCCACCGCGTCCTGCCGGATGAGGAGAAAAATTCCTGCCGCGGCCGCAAAGACAATGCCGCACCCGGCGTTGAGCATATATCCGGGGGAGGAAGAGAAATGCTTCCATTCCTTTCCCATAAGGGCCAGAAGGACCGGATACCGCTTCCTGCGTTTTTCCCTGTATTTTATTTTCCGGAACCCCCGGTTGGAGGTTATCATTTTTACAAAGGTAACGGTGAGAATCCCGTATGCCGCTGCGAAGGTAAGACCGAAGGCAAGCGCCGTATATCCCAGAGCCCGCAGATTCCCAGCCGCCGCGGATCCGATCTGATACAGGGGATTGAGCATCCGCGCCAGCCACCCGGCGATCCGGGGCGCATGAAGAAGCAGATCCGGCAGACCGGCAAAGAGCCTGCGACACAGAAAAAGATAGCCTCCCAGAAACAGCAGCCACAGAAGCAGTACCGCCGCCGTTTTGTGCCGGATCCGTTTTCCCACCGCGGCAAAGGCGGCTCCCAGCAGGCAGGAAACGCTGATCACCGGAAGGGGAAGCAGCAGATACAGCAGCAGGGAGGGAATCAGCCAGGACGGGGAAACCTGAATCCGGAGGGCATAAGCCGCCAGAGCCGGCCCCACCGCCACGATCCCGTAGAGCAGATCCGTCAGGTACAGCAGCAAAAGGCGGCTGAACAGAATCAGGGACGCCGGGATCGGCAAAGACAGAAGCAGCTCGTTGTCCCTGGCTTCATAAAGCTGCGTGATCGCCAGAAAGACGCTGCCGGTGAGCATCAGAAAAAAGGCGGCCGCCAGCGCCAGAAGAAAGTACAGCCAGTCCAGGCCCAGGCGGTTCAGGGGCCTCGCCATGGAAAAGAACATGGATCCGGACAGGAACAGAAAAATGCCTGCCACATACAGGAGCAAAAGAAGGATTCCCGCTTTTTTCAAGCGTCCGGGGGCTTTCCGGCTGTCCCGGAAGAAAAGGGAATGGATCATGGACCTCCAATAGGTCCTAAGCAGCGTTTTAAGCATCTTCCCCCTCCAGTTCCAGGAAAACCTCCTCCAGGGAATCCTGTCCTCTCACCTCTTCCATGGAGCCGGAGGCCACCAGCTTTCCTTTTTTGATAATCGCCACCTGATCGCACAGCTTCTCCGCCACCTCCAGCACATGGGTGGAGAAAAAGATGGCGCCTCCCCGGTCGCAGTGCTCCCGCATCATCTGCTTGAGGGTGTGGGACGCCTTGGGATCCAGTCCCACGAAAGGCTCGTCCATGATAATCAGCTTCGGTTCGTGAAGAAAGGCGGAGATCACCGCCAGCTTCTGCTTCATGCCGTGGGAATAAGCGGAAATTTTCTCTCCCAGGTCCTCTTTCAGCTCCAGGCTGTCTGCGTAGAGGCGGATCCGCTCCCGTCTCTCCTCTTCCGGCACCCGGAAGATATCCCCGATGAAATTCAGATAGTCGATCCCGGTCATAAACTCATAGAGATCCGGATTGTCCGGGATATACGCCAGCGCCCTTTTGCAGGCCAGAGGCTCCCGGCGCAGGGAGTGGCCGCAGACCGTAATCTCGCCCTGGTCAAACTGGAGAATCCCGCAGCAGGCTTTGATCGTGGTCGTCTTGCCCGCCCCGTTGTGCCCGATAAATCCATAGATTTCACCGGCCCGGATGTGAAGGCTCAGGTGATCCACCGCTTTCTTCTTTCCGTAGGTCTTCGTCAGATTTTCAATTCTCAGCATGGTTCCTCTTCCCTTCTTTTCCCGCGTTCTTCCGGTCCCCGGCTTCGATCATGTTCCGGATGCGCTGCATCTCGTCGTCCAGATCCGAGATCGTCTCCGCGCACTGGCGCAGCTTTTCCACGATCAGCGCCTCGTCCTCCACATCTTTCTTATAACGAAGCTTGTGGTCTACGCTGGCCCAGAAATCCATGGCGATGGTGCGAAACTGTACTTCCACCTTCACCGGCGTTTTCCCTTTCTCCAGGAACACCGGGATCTCAAGGATCAGATGGAGGCTCCGGTATCCGTTGGGCTTGGGGTGTTTGATATAATCCTTGGTGCGGATGAGATGAATGTCGTCCTGGCGCAGCAAAAGATCCGCCAGCCGGTAAATATCCTCCTGAAACGCGCAGACCACCCGGATCCCCGCCACATCATAAAGGTTCTCCTCCACCAGCTCCTCCACGGTTTCCTGGGAAAAGGGAATCCCTCTGCGGTGCAGCTTTTCAATGATGCTCCGGGGGGATTTCAGCCTGCTCTTTATAGATTCGAAGGGATTGCGGTCGTACTGAAGGGAAAATTCCGCGTTGAGCACGTTGAGCTTCGTCTCCACCTCCATAATGGCGCAGCGGTATTTGTTCATCGTCTCCATAAATCTGCGTCCGGATTCCAGTATTTTTATATACTGGTATTCTTCCAGCGTCTCTTCCATTTTTTCCATATCGGTTTTCTCCTGCCTGCAAACAGGGAAGCCGCAGACGCAGCTTCCCTTCTGATGTCCTGTGTTTACGCTAAGATATCATCTCCCCCCCTGGTTTGTCAAGCTCTGGGCTGCCTGCGGCTTTTCCGGCTCCAAAGCAGAGCGGCTCCGGCAAACGCGGCCGCGGCCATGAGGCCAAGCCAGAGCTCTGTCCCGGTATGGTCCCCGGTTCCAGGCGCCGTCTCCTGCGCCTGGGGAAGCCTGCGGTTTTTCACCTCCACCTCCTTTTGAATTTCCTGGATCCCTCCGTCTGTGTACGCAAATTGAATTTCCTGCTCCTCTTCCTCCTTTTCATAGCCCTCCGGCGCCCTGGTCTCTTTCAGAAAATACGTAAGCTCGCCAAGGCAGCGGCCTTCTTCATAGGTCGCAATCTCCAGAAGGCCGCTCTCTGCCTCGCCGTTTTCGTCTGTCACCAGCGTCTCCAAAAGCTCTCCCTCGTGGTTTCTAAGTTCGAAGACGGCTCCTTCCAACCCTTCCCCGGTCTCCTGGTCCGTCTTTTTCAGCAGAAGCCGTCCCGCGGGGCGGGCGTCCTGCATTTCCACCTTCTGGATTTCTCCGGTGTCCTCCACGGTGAAGGGCACGTCTTCCGCCAGGAGATACCCGTAGGGAGCGGCCTCTTCCCGCAGAAGGTAGGAGCCCTGGGGCAGCTTCTCCACCAGGTAAGGCTCCCCGTCCTGAACCCAGGTTCTTACCGTCTTCCCCTCTTCGTCCAGAATGCTCAGCTTCGCGCCCAAAATCTCGCTTCCGTCTGTTCGGTCCTGCTTGCTGACCATTACCCGCGTCACATCGTCCAGCATGGTCACGCGCTGCACTTCTTCCGTGTCCTTTGGCACAAAGGCAATGGTTTCCGCCGTGACGTACCCCGGCGCGGGAAGGGTTTCCGTCAGGAAGTACGTCTTCCCCACCTCCAGGCCCCGGATCCTGTGCGGCTCTTTTCCGGAGATCCACTGGTCGATCACCGTCCCGTCCTCGTCCTTTACCTCCAGATGGGCCCCTTCGATTTCCCCGTCTCCCGTAAGCTCCGCCTTGGTGATCGCAAAGGAAGTCCTGACGTTCTCAAAGCTTCCCAGAAACGCCGCCTTCTCGGTTCGGCCGTCCCGGTAGCTCAGATCCGCTTCCAGGATTTCCCGGCAGCTGACGTATCCAGGGGCCGCCTGCTCCTCCCGGATCTCATACCGGCCATGGGGAAGGTCTTCCTCAAAAATTCCTTTTCCTTCTTTGTCCGTCACGCAGGACGATACCAGTTCTCCTTTTTCAAAGAGGAGGGAACCGTCCAGCGCCCGGATTTCCTGGGCGGCGTACAGGGAAAATTTTGCTCCCTCAATGGGGGCTTTGCTCTCCCGATCCTTCTTTTCCACCTTCACCTCTACCTTCTGCCGTACATTGATCCAGTCCTTTTCCCAGAACACCACCGGCGTCTTTGCATCCTGGTACGAAAGTTCGGCGATGACCTGTTCCCCGGATTCCAAAAACGTTTCCGGCGGTTTTCTCTCCCGGACCTCATACGTTCCTAAAGGCAGGTTCTCCACCCGCAGTTCTCCCTTCTCGTCTGTAGCCGCGGAGCCTACCAGCGTCCCTTTGGGATACAGGATCTTGCGTTTCCCTTCCGAATCGATCCTTCCGTCCCCGTAAAGAATCTCTTCCTTCGCGTAGACGTCAAAGATCACGCCTTCCAGCGGCGTATCCCGGTAAACCAGCTCTCCTTCTTCCATGGACGCAAGCTCCCCCGTCTTTTTTACGCGGATCTCTCCTTTGACCGGAGCGTTTCCGTACTCCAGGACAAAAAGGACGTCCCCGGTGAGGGAATCGGTCTCGTAAGCGCAGCCGGAGGAAATTTCAAATTCCAGAGGCTCCGGATTGCGCAGATAGCCCTCCGGGGCCGCCGTCTCTAGGAGCGAATACTTCCCCGGAAGAAGGGCTTCCGGCAGAATCAGGTATCCCTCCTCATTGGTGACAAAGGTATCCAGCGTCTCCCTTTTGGGATAGGTCACCGTCTGCTTTACGAACTCTCCGGTCTCCTGGTTCAGAATCTGGAAGCTCGCTCCCGGTATCTTTAGAATCTCCCCGGTCTCCCGGTCTTTTTTGACCACTTTTATTTTCCCCCGGAAGCGTTCGTCCAGCAGAATTCTCCAGGGCTTTGGCTCCTGGGGGCTGTGTTCCGAAATCGTCACGCAAAAATCTTTTACCGGTTTAAATTCCTCCGGAACCGTAGTCTCCCGTACCAGGTACGTCCCGTAGGGAAGGGGGATCGTCTGAAGGTGACCGTTCTCATCGGTAAAAGGCTCCGTCTCTCCGTTTTCCCCGATCGCCACCGGCTTTGCCTCATCCAGGAGGTACTCTCCCTTTTCGTCCTTTTCCAGGGCGGATACCAGGTAGGCGGTAAAACCCGCTCCCTTTAAAAGGGGGGCGTCCTCCTCCCCCTCCTGGGAAACCTTGATCAGCTGGAAGGGCTGTTTCTTTACCTGGTCTTTTACGGAAACCTGCTTCTCGATCACCAGCGTCTTATCCTCTTTCCAGGAGCCGTCCACCTCGTACTCGGTCTCGTCCTGAACGTATCCCACAGGCGCTTTCAGCTCCTTCAGGTAATATTTGCCGGGATAAAGCTCCCCTGCCTCCGCTTTTCCTTCTCCGTCCGTGGTCAGAACCGCCGCCTGCTCTCCCTCATGGTACAGGATTCCGGTTTTCCCGTCCGGATGGACGATGTCCTCCCTGGCAAACAGCCCGTATACGGCGCCCTCCAGGGAAGCGTCGCCCTGGGGAAGGGCCTGCCCGGTCTCCGCGTCCGTCTTTTCCAGCTTCACCGAAACCCGGCAGCTCTGATTCGTACAGGAATAGGAAAATTCCTGCACGGCCTCCCCTGTTTCCGAAACTTTCCATTCAAACCGGGCGTCTTCGTTTCTCACATACCCCTGGGGCGCCTGCAGCTCCTGCGCATAGTAGGAAAAGCCGGCGGGAAGATCCGCCTCAAAGGTCAGCCAGCCGTCCTTTCCCGTAACTCCCACGGCAAGAAGCCTCCCTGCTTCCGCCGCCTGCTCTCCTGAAACGGTTGTAATCTTCTCTCCCGCGTACAGGCCGAACTTCGCTCCCGCCAGCGGATTTCCCGTTTCCGCGTCCGTCTTGTAAATCCGGACTCTGGCTTTGATCCGGTCGTTTTGGACTGTAACGGTGTGAACGCTCACTTCTTCCGTCTGGCCGGGAGCCTTCAGCTCCAGGGAATACCGCTCCTTGCTCTTCGCCATTCCCGGAGGCGCCTGGGTTTCTTCCAGAGCGTATTTCCCGAAGGGGAGACCGGTCACCACCGCCTTTCCGTCCGCGTCGGAGCGGATCTGTTCCCGGACGATTTCTCCCGGAGAATAGACGGTCTGGCCCGCCGCGTTCTGAATCCGTTCCTCCGCGTATAAGGTATAGACCGCTCCGCCCATCCTCCGGTTTTCATACCGGAACTGTATTCCTTCTCCCTGGGGAGCCGCGCCGACAAGGGCTTCTCCCTCCTTCCAGATGGTCAGAGAGGCCGTCTGGGCTTTGTCCTCCGCTGTGATTACGGTTTCCTCCCGGCTTACGTCCACGGGATATACCTCCGGATTGAGAACATGGCCGGGGGGCGCGGTGATCTCTTTTACGTAGTATACCTCCTGGCCCGCGCTAAGATCGCCAAGCTGCGTCTCCCCCTGCCCGTCCGTGGCGGGGAAGGTATACAGAAGCGTCCGGCAGGCTTCTTCCGCGTACAGCCCGTATACCGCTCCCCCAAGCGGCAGTCCCGTCCCGGCTTCTTTTTTCCTGAGCTTTACCCGGAAAAAGAGTTCCGACGCGGTGGCCGACGCCTCCCGCTTCTCCTCTAATTCCGTATAGTCCAAAGAGAGGTAGGTGACGGCCTGGCGTTTCACGCTGCTGTCCGCCGGTTCGTACCACCATCCCCCGTATTCTTCCGCGGTGACCGTCACCTGAGCCGTCACCGTAAGCTTGTCTCTGGCTATCTTCTGGTAGGCCGCCTGGGTGGCCTGAAAGTAAAAAGGCGACAGCGGATTGTCCGGCTCTTCCGCCACTATGGTCACCCCGGAGGGCGTCCCTTTCGCAAGCGTCCTGGAAACCTCCAGAATCCGGTCCGGCTTGTTGCTGCTGCAGGTGAAGCTTTCCCTGGTTCGGTAGGTCCCATCTCCCTGCTTGCTCCAGCTATCCTGGCTGGAGGGCGTAATCTCAAAGCTCACTTCTTTCGTCTGGTTCGTCACGCTGCTGGCGATCTCGGTGTCCGCGTAGGCGTCCTCCACCAGGCGGTAGACCAGCCGGTAAACTTCCGGATCCTCCGACCGCCTGAGGTCCCCTTCGATGGAGCTTTCCCTACCCTGCTGATGATTGATAATGTGGATGGCCATCTGGGTGATGTAGTAATCCTTCTTCCAGTTCCCGGCGGAATATCGGGAATTGTAGGCCGTGCTGCCCCGGTAGCGGCAGCCGCTGTACAGGCAGTAGGTAATCTCTTTGGACAGGGATCCCTCTCCGTCGTACGTATACCGCTCGTCCTCCGGAGCTTCCCTGGTATTGTAGAGGCAGTAAGCCGCCACGGTCTTTCCTCCCACCGACATGCCGTGATTGGTCACGTACTTGAAATAGCAGGGAAAGCCCAGATAAGAAAGGATCTCCGAGCTGTCCCTGGACACCGTGGGATATCTGGCGGTGAACAGGGAGATGCCTCCCACCCTGCGGATGGGGCCGTCCCGCCACCCCTCCTCCGGAAGAAGAGAAACCTCCTCCTGGGGATTCTCTGTTTCGGTTTCCTGCTTCGTTCCGGACTCGGTCTCCTTATCCGGCTGCGTCTGCGTCTCCGATGCAGGGTTCGTCTCCGTCCCCGGCGCGGATTCGGGCTCTGTTCCCGAAATAGATTCCGTCTCGGTCTCCCACAGGGTTTCCGATTCGGTTCCCGGCATGGAGTCCGGCTCCGTCTCCGGCTTAGATTCCGATTCGGTTCCCGGCATGGATTCCGATTCGGTTCCCGACTGCGTCTCCGTCTGGGTTTCTCCGGCAGTCCCGGTCTCGCGTTCTGTCTCCGTGGCCTCTGCGGTCTCGGTTTGCGCCGCCCCGCCGGTCCCGCTCTCCGTCTCCGGGATCCGGACGGTCTCGGTCTGCGCTTCCCCGCCGCTCTCCTTTTCGCTCTCCTGTTCGCTTTCCTGCGTCTCTTCCGCCGCCTCCGCTCCCGGATTCTGCCAGGAGAGCCCGGTTTCGGGTATGCTCGACAAAACGATAGCCGCAAGAAGCAGAAGGGCAAGCAGGCGTTTCCGCCCGCTGCCCGGATTTCTTCTTCTTTTTTCTTTCATAGACTTCTTCTTTTTCCTCCTTCTTACAGAACTCAGAACCGAGTCCGGACAGGATTCAAGACTGAGTCTGCATGTAATTTTTGTATTTGCCATACAGGCGCTGTGGAATGATTTGCGGCGAACGCCGCGGAATTTATAAGACAGATTTATACTAGCATATTTGCATTTTGTTTTCAATAGATATTTTGTGCTGTTTTTCCTATCATAAAGGAAGGGCTGTCCGTTTCAGACAGCCCCGCTTCCTTCCCGCTTATCTCCGGAAGGTACGAATCAGCCGGAAGATCTGTTCCCCGGTTCTTCTCATATTCTCTTTGGCCCGTTCCGGCTCCAGCGCTTCCTTCAGGGACGCGGGTTCCCTGAGAATGGAAAATACCGCTTTCAGGATTCCCTTTGAAGCTTCCTCCGCCTCCCTGGTTACGCTGCCGCCTACGCCGATGACGGGAACGCCGTATTTTTTCCCCAGAGCCGCCACCTGGGAGGGGCCTTTCCCCATAAAGGTCTGGGCGTCCAGCCGCCCCTCCCCGGTAACTACAAGGTCCGCGTCCGCCATCTCTTTTTCCAGTTCCACCGTCCGGATGACCAGCTCCGCCCCCGGAAGCAGTTCCGCCTTGAGAAACGCCTTCAGGGCGAAGCCCAGGCCGCCGGCCGCCCCCGCTCCCGGAGATTCGCTAAAATCCTCTCCCAGGGTTTGGGCCGTACGTCTTGCGAAATTCTGATGAAACGCGTCCATGATCGGAAGCATGGGGGCGGGGATTCCCTTCTGGGGACCGTACACAAAGGTGGCTCCCTTTGGCCCGCAGAGGGGATTCGTCACATCGCAGGCCGCCATAAATCGGCACTCCTTCCGCCTGGGAAGCAGACCGGAAAGATCGATTTCGGCCACTCTTCCCGTATCCTCCCCGGCGATCCCCACTTCTCTTCCTTCTTCGTCCAGGAACCGCGCCCCCAGAGCCGCCAGCATCCCCAGCCCGCAGTCGTTGGTCGCGCTTCCCCCGATCCCCAGAAGGATCTGCCTGGCTCCCCGCTTCAGGGCGTCCCGGATCATCTCGCCCACGCCGTAGGTGGTTGTGTACAGGGCGTTTCTCTTTTCCTCCGGAATCAGGGTAAGGCCGGCGGCAGCGGCCATTTCCATAACGGCCAGTTTTTTTTCTTCCACCCATCCGTAGGAGGCCGTCCGCCTGTCCCCCAGGGGGCCGCAGACCTCCAGGGAAATCCATTCCCCTCCGATGCCTGACACCAGGGCCTCCGCCGTTCCCTCTCCTCCGTCCGCCAGGGGCTTTACCACTACTTTGGCAAAGGGCGCCGCCCTGAGCGCGCCCTCCCGGAAAGCCATTCCTGCTTCCATGGAGGTCAGGCTGCCTTTAAAAGAGTCCATACTGACTACTACTTTCATTTCGTTTTCCCTCCTGTCAACGCTGTTTCCTGTGAAACAGTGAAAAAAAGCCCTGCCGGTTTTCCATCGGCAGGGCTGTCTCTCGCACAAAGCCGGGCTTGCGCGTCAGTTCAGTTCTTCTTTTTTCTTCTTCACGATCTCTTCTACCTGCTCCAGCAGCTGTACGTCGTCGATCTGGTCAATCAGGGAAGAAACCAGAACCGGGATGGACTGCGGCCGGAAATTCTTCTGGCTGGTGAGCTGAAGAATCGCGTAATCCGCCGCGCTCAGCGTAGCGACAAAGGATCTTGCGTAGTTCTTTTCTGTCCGCACAAAATCCGCAATCTTAATCATATGTTTTTCCAGAAGAGAGTTGACCAGCAGATGGATATAACTCTTCTTCCACTTCCTGTCGGGCGACAGAGAAACGATCTCGGAGGCAGTCAAAGGCCTATCTGTCGTCCAAAGCAAGTCCATAATTTCCTTTTCACTGTTAGTAAGAGAATTTTGCTTCAATTTTTCGCACTCCTTTTCGCTTCATACTTGTATAGTTTAAATATATAATAGGTTAGACCGAACGGTTTGTCAACGATATTCCTTCTATTTATTTTGAAAAAAATAAAAACTGGAAGAAGGGCGGTACAAAGATTCCAAAAGCTCCTAAGAACTGTGTGTTGACATTCTTTTTCCTTATTATATACTGACTATAGAACTTATAAAGGAGGAGGCGGCAGGTCCGCCGGACAGATCAATGAAAAACGAAAGAAAACAGCTCAAAGAGCAGGGCAGACGGTCCCTGAAACGGCACTATGTCATATTCGTAGCCGCCTGCCTGATCGCAGCCTTCCTGGGATCCGAATTCACCAGTTCCCTGGACTTTTCTTCCGCGCAGAAGCGGGAAGAAGAACTGCAGCAGTTTGAAGATCATCTGCGGGGAGATTTTTCTTATGAAGTTAAAACCAAGGTGAGCGGCGTATCCTGGGAGGATGTGCTCCGTATCCTGGCGGAGCAGGACACAGAAGCCGGCCGGGAAGCGGCGCAGCGGATTCAGGAAGAGGAAATCCAGGCCGCGTCAGAGGGCAGCCCCATCTTTGGGCGCACCCGCGGCGTCCTGTCTGGTCTCATCAACCAGCTGAGTTCCGGGTCCATCCTCGTAACCCTGACCGCAGCCTTTGCTTCCATCACCGGTTCCGAAAACCTGGGCGTTCTGCTCCTGATCCTGCTTGGAGCCTTAGGCGCGTTCGCGTTCTGGTTCCTGGTTACCAATGTCTTTCAGGTGGTAATCCGCAGAATTTTTCTGGAAGGAATGATTTATGACCGCGTGACGTCTCAGCGGTTTGTATTCCTGCTGCGGATCAAAAAATGGCTGAA
>CALWMW010000019.1 GCA_944382085.1 uncultured Lachnospiraceae bacterium
CGCCTGCCGGTTCCCTACAAAACCAACAATTCCACACATAGATAAATTTCCTCCTGCTTTCATTCAGATGACTTTATCTTACCAGAAAGAGGCGCTGTTGAAAAGTACAAATTTAAACTTTTCAACATCATGGACCTGAAAAAGGAACTGCTGCTCCATAGAAAATTAAAATTTCTATTTTGCAGCAGCTCCTTCTATTTGAAATAATTTATCGAACAGTTCAATGAATCTTTAAAATCAATATCTGTTCTTTTTTCTATTTATTCCTATAATGGCTGCACAGCCCGATACTACTGCCAGAATTCCAAGTAAAGCCCAAAATTCCAGCAGGCTGCCATCTCCCGTTTCAGGATTGCCCGCAGCTGCGGTCTGAACTGCGGAAGACTGTCCTGAAGAATTGTTTCCGCCGCCTCCCGCCGCGCCGTCCTCTTCTCTATCAGCAGTACCCACATTCTCCGATGCCGCTTTATTCCATTTTGCATAAACTGTAATATTCTTGTTCAGCGTTACACTGACAGCTTTCGTCGTTAAATCCGCTTCCAGATACCAGCCTTCAAAAGTATATCCTGTTTTTTCCGGACGATATCCATCAAGTGAAACCACAGTACCTGCCGCTTGCGTTAGTCCTTGAATTTCAGTACCGCCATCAGACTCAAAGGTGAGTGTATAATAAATCTTCTCCTCTTCCTTCTGAGCCTCGAAAGATGAATGGACAACAACGTTTGACGATGGCATGACAAAAGTATACCCGCCATCCGTCTGTGTCAGTTCCAAAGAGTTTCCAGCTTCATCAAAGGCAGAAAGAGAGCTCAGCACATACCCAGATTCTGCAGACACCGTAAGAGACACCGTATCTCCCTCCTGTGCTTCTGCCGGCTGGCTGGTTACCGTCCCATGCTCAGTATTCTGGACTGTAATCGAATAAACTGCGGGGAGAACCTCTTGCGTAATTTTCACTTCCACAGAATCAGAATATCCTCCATCCTCTGTACGTGCCACAACTGTTGCCGTCCCCTCTGCCAGACCAAGAATCTGAACCTTTTCTCCGGTCCCTATCGGAGACAGTTGTAATATGCTTTCATTGTCCACAGTCCAGCTCACATTTCTGTTAGACGCATTCTCGGGCTGTATTTGTGCTGCTACTTCTCTCGTCTTTCCAATAGGTATTTCTATTTTATCCGTTTCTATGAAAAGACCTGTGATTCCCACGTTCGAATCACCTGAAATCGTGACAACAGCAGAATCTGTAAACTGTTCCCCATCATCATTCGCAGTAAGCACAGTAATCGTAACCTGTCCCGGCTGAAGAGCCAGCACTTCTCCGTCATACACTGTAGCCAGCGCCGTATTATCACTCATCCAGGTCACCGTATTATCCGGTGCTTCCGCAGGAAGAATTTCATACGCGAAATCATGCCTCTCACCCACTGCCAGAGAAATATTCTTTTCTCCTGTCAGGCGGATACCTTCGACTTCTATGGGGGCAAGCAATGCGCCGCCGCTGTTATTTCCTGTCATCGCTTCATACGAATCAGTTTTTACATCTACAATAAACCGCTTATAATCATAAGGACCTGACGCACTGAGCGCTTCTCCCGCAATCTTAAACTCAACCTTTTTTTCCGCTCCCGGCTGCAAAGTCCCGATCTCTTGTGCCTGCGTTCCTTCCACATCTTCCTGTCTGAGAGTCGCCGCGACCTTTTCCGCTGCCGCCCCTCCCTCGTTTTTAACTACTGCTGTAATGACTGCGCCGTCTGACACGCGCACAGCATTTACATCATTCACCGTCAAATCAGCAGCGGGCGCAGGAATCGTCACATGCGCGCTTCCATGTACAGTATTTCCATCCTGACTCGTAATTCTGATTTCCAGCACATGTTCCTGCTGTTCTTCCGGAAGCTGATATTCGGCCACAACCAAAAGCTGCCCGCCAGCTTTGATTCCAGACATTACAGCAGGAGGTTCTGCCGGATTCTCTTCATCCACGACATAGAGAGCAGATTCTCCGACAAAAACTTCACCCAGGAAAAATAAAGCTTTCAGACTCTCTCCATCCGCCGTCCCCTGATTGCTGATGTCAATCAGAATATCTCTCTTTCCATCACTGGTATCCTCAAATTCCGAAATAACAGCCGACTCTTCAACAACTATATCTGTCCGGAACACCGTGCTGTCTACAATCAAATCTGAGGCTCCAAAGGCACTGCCGCCATCCACTTCCGTTCTTCCTGCCGCCCAATATAGACCGTCTTCCGTCAGCACCGGAGAAAAAGCGTCAATGGACATCCCGTATTCAGTCAATTGTACCGGTTCTGACCAGTCTCCGCCGCTGCAGACAGAAACCCACAGTTCATTCGTGATTCCTTCTGAGCGGACGCCTGCCGCCACTCTCGTGTCGCCATATTGAATGATATCAAAGAGTGTGGAAGCCAGGCTTTCGCTCTCTTCCACCTTACCGGAACCGTCCCAGGAACAAAGTCCCGATTCATCACTCCAGTAAAGGCGGCCGCTTTCAATCTCCGCTTTCGACAACACACCAACCGTATAGATTTTTTCAGAGACACTGCCGTTCCGGTTCCGATAATATACCGCGTCTTCATTTTCCAGAGAATATGCGACACAGGGCTGTCCGCCAATTTCTCCAGCTGAGAAATTTGTCAGATTTCCCAGTCCATCAACAAGCATCTGAGGTTCACTCCAGGTATTTTCTTCCCGATCCCAGACACTTGCAAAAATCTTGTTTTCTCCAGAAGCTAAAAGCAGGCTGTTTTCTGAGTTTTCCAGCCAGTACACTGCAGCTCCATCGCCATCGGCTGTAAGCTGCAGAGCCATCTCACAGCTTTGATCCTCCTCTGACGTCACCGATACAGGCTCACCGAACGTCTTCTCTTCCGTATCAAATACAGCTGCAGATATCATAATATCCTTTGCCCTGGTTTCCAAATGCAATTCTGCGTCTCCATATTCCTGTATGCTGTCCTGCCATACAAGAACAGGGGTTCCATCTCCTGCCAGAGCAAGGGAAGGCATAAAATCTCCTGTCCCGTCGTCGTCTACCATTACAGGCTCAGACCAGCTCCTTCCATCGCTGCTCACTGTATAATAAAGAGCCGTCATGTCATTATCACTGCGATCCTGCGCGGCATCCACCCATACCATCAGCCAGCTGCCGTCATTCATGCGGACAAGCTGCGGGCCATTGTCGGCATAGGTATTTCCTTTTTGATACAAAAATTCCGAATTCTTCGTACTTCTGAAACTCTGCACGCCAGCCGGTCTGGAAATCAGCTCAAAATCTTCCGCAGTTCCCTGCATCAGCAGAGACTGACGCGATTCTTCTCCCGGATAAATCTGCAGACTTCCAAACGGAAACTCTCCGGAGAACTTAAAGCCCAGCAATTTCAATTCTAATACAAAGCTGCCATTCAGCTTTACATTAACTGCATCCGAAAAACGTGTAAACGGAATTTCCAGTCCTGCCTGAATTCCTCCTTTTAATCCTCCTCCGACAGATGCCAGTTTATCGACGCCCAGATTAACGGTACCCGTTACATTTGGACTGACTTCTATCTCTGTCTTGGAGAGTCCTATATTCAGCTTTCCTGTCGTTTCCACAGACACCAGTGTAAAGCCGGCTTTTGCATCGCATGTAAAGGATGCTTTAAAAAAGATATATGGCGCCGGCGGCAGCGGGGCTGCCGGCGATTCCAACTCCAGCGAAGCACCGATGACGATGCCTCCTTCTACCAGCTTCAGCTCCCCGGACGCATAACTGGCTTCTGCATATCCTCCCACATAGGAATCAAAAGGCAGAAGCAAATCTTCCTTACTTTTCGCAATTTTCCTCAAAGAGCGAAATGTGTTGTAAATATCTCTTCCAGATTTACCGGCAAAATCCTTCGCCAGCGCTTTAAACTGGGAATAGCTGTCTTCCCAGTACCCTCTGTTGTCTTCGCTTGCTCCCTCGAATCCTTTTCCTATAATAACTTCGTATTTCTTTTCTTCCTTATTGTGACTGATATTCACTTTATCGCCAAAAGGATCCATATCTACAGTAAAGGAAAGAGCGCTGAGCAGATTAAACCGCTTTCCAAGGATTTCGATGTACGGCCCCTCAGCATTGCCGCTTCCGGCTTTGGGTTTCTGAAACATCGCCGCAGACAGAACAGGCACTCCATCTTCCGCTTCCGCAGCTTCTGCCTCATTCACGGTCATGGTAATATTGATACAGCCATTTTCCAGCAGTTCCAGCTCATCAAAAGTTACCGGATTGTATCCTGCACAACTGATATATACTGAACGAAGCGGATTGTTCCGTGATGTCACGACCGTCAATCCATTTCTGTCTGTCGCCGACGCAGAGCCATCGCTCCAGCCGATAACAGCTCCCTGAACCGGAAGCCCGGTGGTTTCCTCTGTAATCCGTACACTGTAGTCCTGTGTGGGACGGGCTCCCCCTACTACTGCTTCTGCATAATCACGGAGAATCTCAGAAAAATCGCCATTCAGATTTCCCTGGATCCCTCCTGTCAAACCTGCAAGATTCCCATATTCGCTGTAATAGCTGCTGGGGGTGATTGTGGATACCTGAACATCCGCATTCTGAAGGCGTGTGATCATATCATCCATCCCGCCAATTCCATGGTTGTTACTCTCTTTATAACCGGCATCCGTAATTAAGATAGCAAATTTGTAGGCATCCGAACTCCACGGAATCGTTCCCTCCGTCAAATGTGCCAGCGCGTCAATCGGCGTCTCGTCTGAATCTCCTCCTCCGCCTGCTCTCACTTCAGTTAAAGCAGTGATAAACTGTGTAACATTCATCCAGTTAGAATAATCAGCCGAATGCACCACTGTAGAACCTGCTCCGTCTGCAATAATATCTCTGTAATCGATCAGCCCTAACCTGAGACTCAGGTTTTTCTCAGACAGATACCGCGCAAAATCAGCCACATTATTTTTTACTGCCGTAATCTCACCGCTCATGGAACCGGTAGAATCAATGACAAACACGACCTCTACCTTCACATCTTCTTCAGAATATACTGCAATACCGCTGTCTGCAAGACTCATTTCTTCCAGGATCTGATACAGCTGTTCATTACTGTCATCCACGTAATCTTCCGGAAGCTCATTTGCCGGATCATTCCCTTCGGAACCCTCCGGAATCTCTCCAGTCTCCTCAGCGTACATATCCTCCATATCCTGAATTAACCCATTCAGAGCATCATTCGGAACGATATACTGATATCCCTCGTCCGTCTTTACACCTTCCTCCAGCGGTTCACCAAAGATATCTGTGACAAGATCTTCTGCTGCCTCTTCCGTTAAATCCACCTCGCCGCTGTCTTCTTCATCATCGGAAAGATCGTCGTCCGCATTGTCCTCTGCATCTTCCACGACATCTTTCTTATCCTCTTCCTCTGTACCGCCAGCCGTCTCCTCCGTCTCTTCCGTATTCTCGTTTTGCTGGACAGACTCCTTGTTTCCGGAATCCTCCATACCCTCTTCTACATCCTTTTCGCTGGCGGTCTGCTGTACTTCAGCCGCCAGGACATCTGCCGGCAACGCACATACCATGCTCAAAGCAAGCAAAACAGCCAGCACTCTTTTGTAAATCTTTTTCATTTCCCCTCGTCTCCCTTGATTCATCAATTGTTTTTGCGAAAAACGACCAATTTTTTGGATTAATCCCTCCTCTGACATAATAAATATCTGCAGCTAGTATGCCTGATTTTCCATATTTGGCATTTACTTTCCTGATTATACCATATTTCCCATGTCAGCTCTACCCAGCGTATCCCTATCTCCATGTATGATTCTGATGATTATATGGCATATTCTGCCTAAGAGACAAGATTTTCGTGAATATACCGGTGCGCTGAAAGCGCTTGTCCGGTGTTTTGGAAATCAACTGTCCGGAAAGGGGAAATCATCGTTCCGGACAGATAATGAATGCGGCGGAGCCGCCAGCCTGATTATTCCGGGGCTCTTTGAGCCACCTGTCCGGACTTTGAGAGCCACCATTCCGGAGAATGAGGGCCACATATTCCGGTAATTCAGAGCCACATTAGGCTCTATTACATAGATTTCCTTTATACTGTAAGGGCACATCAGTAGATGTGAATAATACAGTTAAAGGAGGTCACCACTATAACCAAATATCGAGATATCGTACACGGTAAATCATGAGTACCAGCGTATTTTTTGACCGCCGTTTCCCGGCGGCCGGTTTACACATTCGTTGTTTTGGTTTTGCTTCGGCAGATTTCCGGTAGCTGCTCAGACCATGGAAGCAGAT
>CALWMW010000020.1 GCA_944382085.1 uncultured Lachnospiraceae bacterium
TCATGTTAACATGCCTGACTATGCACATCAACCTTGGCCTTTCCCTACGTAAAGCCAGACAGGCTCTCAAAGGCTCTACACAGCATCACCATCTCCCATCAGCAGATCGCAAACTACTGCAACACCGCCGCTGTCTGCATCAAACCTTTTGTTGGCCAGTAGCCCTACCATAAGGGGAGAGCATTTGTCGCCGATGAAACCTATATCAAAGTCCGCGGCATCAAAACTTACGTCTGGCTCATTATGAACGCCTCCTGCCGTTCCATTATCGGTTACCAGGTATCCGATAACCGTGGCGTGGGCCCCTGCATCCTTGCCATGCGCATGGCCTTTCAAGGACTTAAGAAGCTGCCGGATCACTTTAAATTTGTTGCGGACGGCTACAGCGCTTACCCGCTTGCCGCAATGGAGTTTGCAAAGAAGTTTGGAAAAGTTGCAGCTGAAAACATCATCTTAAAGCCAAAACTTCTCAAAAATAACAGATAAATTTGCAAAGTGCCGCCAGAGAAACAATGATATCCGCCTAAAACAGGGATGGATTCTCCGAATACAAAAATTTCGAGAGGGAATTGATCTCTGGTTGTTGTACGCAAATTTATTGCTGAACGTATTATAACATATCAATGAAGGAATGAAAATCCGGTATTTTCGCTTACAAACCGGGAGTTTCATTTACAAATCGGGAATCTCACTTACAAAACAGGAGTTTAAAATACAAAACGGGAGTTTTGGATTGCAAACGAGACTCTCGGCTTACTATTTACCCGTATCATTGGAGCATAAGAAACGATGTATTGCTATTGTATGGACACTCGTGTATAATAAAGGAAAAGATATGCACGAGAAAGGAGCGTTGTTATTATGGCAAAGTCAGCAAATTTATATGCAAGAATAGAGCCTGAAATCAAAGAGCAGGCTGAAAAAATCCTCTCTACGCTGGGTATTCCCGCTTCTAACGCTATCAATATGTTTTATAAACAGATTATCTTACAGCGAGGACTTCCCTTTGAAGTAAAAATCCCAGACAGAACGCCCGCAGACATAAGTATGTTGGGAACAGACGAATTGCACGCAGAGTTGGAGAAAGGTTATGCGGATATGAAAGCTGGTCGAACCAAAGACGCAAAAACGGTTTTTTCTGATATTCGCAAAGATTATGGTTTATGATTTTTAGTGTAGTCACATCAATACAGGCAGAAGAAGATTTACGAGGGATATTTGAGTATATCGCTTTTGAACTTTTATCGCCGGAAAATGCAGAAAAGCAACTGGAACGTCTGGAAAGACAGATATTGAGTTTAGATGAAATGCCGGAACGCTTTCCGAGATATGGAAAAGAGCCGTGGCATAGCCGTGGATTGCGTTTTGTTGCGGTAGATAACTATATCGTGTTTTATATTCCAGATATAGAAGAACAGGTAGTAACAGTTCTACGTGTCATGTACAGCGGACGCAACATTGAAGAACAGCTAAGTGTCCATACAAAGCAATAAACAATTTTATATCCTACACACAAAGCGGTTAGTCATTGAAGATTGACCGCTTTTTCTATACTCAAATTTCAGATCGGAGTGATTGATTGAACGATATTTTTACGGATATGCAGGCAAAAATCGGCTGTCCACATCTCTCCGACCTGCCCTATTACAAGCGTGCGGTCTGGTTTGAGATAAAACGCCTTTGCTTGTCTGACTACCCTAAGAAACAGTTGGAAGATTTTTCACGCTATGTATTCGGTGTGCCTTATGCCGTCATACAGGAAGCGTTACAAAGAAAGGACGTGATAAAACATGGAAGAAATGTGTGTGCAGATTGAAGCCAGAGAGCCGACAGACGGAGAAATTCGTGCCTTTTGGTTCACCCTGCCTATCGACACAGAACAGGTGGAAGAACTGCTGGGGATTCACAGATATAAGAAGGATTGAAAATGAGATAACAAAGCTGGATAGTATGGCAGTGAACTTCTGACACCAGAAAAGAAAAAATGGTGTCAAAATGGTGTCAAACCTAAGAAAAATGACAATTTCAAGAGTGGAAAATGCTTGCAAACCATTGATTTTACAGGGTTTGCAAAATAATAAAGAAAGAATTAGCACTCACCTCTTGACAGTGCTAACAAAACGTGTTATAGTCCTGGTATAACAGGGCGGCGGGAAAGGAGCGCCTTCCTGTGGGAGTTGTGAGAGGAGGTTTGATTATGAACATCAGCAAATTTACACAGAAGTCCATACAGGCAGTGAATGATCTTGATAAAGTTGCGTATCAGTTCGGCAATCAGGAAGTGGAGCAGGAGCATCTGGTATACGCCCTGATCCATCAGGAGGACAGCCTGATTGAGAAACTGATCGAGAAGATGGAGATACAGAAGGAATATTTTGAGAACCGGCTGGAGCAGGCGCTGAACGCCAGGGTGAAGGTGTCCGGAGGAAATATTTACGTCGGACAGTATCTGAACCAGGCGCTGGTAAGCGCCGAGGACGTGGCGAAGCAGATGGGCGACGAGTACGTTTCGGTAGAGCATCTGTTCCTGTCCCTTCTGAATCATCCGAGCCCTTCCATGAAGCAGTTCTGGAAAGAGTTCGGCATTACCAAAGAGAGATTTCTCCAGGCTTTGTCTACCGTGAGAGGGAATCAGAGAGTGACCACGGATAATCCGGAGGCGACGTACGACACGTTAAATAAATACGGACAGGATCTGGTGGAGAAGGCCAGAGACCAGAAGCTGGATCCGGTGATCGGCCGGGACAATGAGATCCGGAACGTGATCCGGATTCTCTCCCGGAAGACCAAGATCAACCCGGTGCTCATCGGAGAACCCGGCGTGGGCAAGACGGCGGTAGTAGAAGGACTGGCGCAGAGGATCGTCCGGGGAGACGTGCCGGAGGGGTTGAAGAACAAGAAAATCTTTTCCCTGGATATGGGGGCCCTGGTGGCGGGAGCCAAGTACCGGGGCGAATTTGAAGAGCGGCTGAAGGCCGTTCTGGAAGAAGTGAGAAAAAGCGAGGGCGAGATCATCCTCTTTATCGATGAGCTCCACCTGATCGTGGGAGCGGGCAAGACGGACGGCGCTATGGACGCCGGCAATATGCTGAAGCCCATGCTGGCCAGAGGAGAGCTCCACTGTATCGGAGCGACCACCCTGGACGAGTACCGGAAATACATTGAGAAGGACGCCGCCCTGGAACGGCGGTTCCAGCCAGTGCTGGTGGATGAGCCCACGGTGGAAGATACCATCTCCATCCTCAGAGGACTGAAGGAACGGTATGAGGTGTTCCACGGGGTAAAGATTACGGACAGCGCCCTGGTGGCGGCGGCGACCTTATCGCACCGCTATATTTCCGACCGTTTCCTGCCGGACAAGGCCATCGACCTGGTAGACGAGGCATGCGCCCTGATTAAGACCGAGCTGGATTCCCTTCCCACGGAGCTGGATGAGCTTCAGAGAAAGATTATGCAGCTGGAGATTGAGGAAGCGGCTTTGAAGAAAGAGACGGATAAGCCCAGCAGGGAACGGCTGGAGAATCTTCAGAAAGAACTGGCGGAGCTGCGGGACGATTTTAATTCCCGGAAGGCTCAGTGGGACAATGAGAAGAAATCCGTTGAGAAGCTCTCGGTTCTCCGGGAGCAGATCGAGGACATGAACAAACAGATCGAGCTGGCGAAGCGCAACTACGATCTGAATAAGGCGGCGGAGCTTCAGTACGGCGAGCTTCCCAAGCTCCAGAAACAGCTGGAGATTGAGGAAGAACAGGTAAAGAAGCGGGACCTGAGCCTGGTGCATGAGAGCGTTACGGAAGACGAGATTGCCCGGATCATTTCCAGATGGACGGGAATTCCGGTGACGAAGCTGACCCAGGGAGAGCGGGCGAAGATCCTGGCTCTGGATGAGCAGCTTCATAAGAGAGTCATCGGACAGGACGACGGAGTGACCAAAGTGACGGAGGCGATCCTCCGGTCGAAGGCGGGGATCAAGGATCCCACCAAGCCCATCGGTTCTTTCCTGTTCCTGGGTCCCACCGGCGTAGGCAAGACGGAGCTTGCCAAGGCTCTGGCGGAGAATCTGTTTGACGATGAGCAGAACATGGTTCGTATCGACATGAGTGAATATATGGAGAAGCATTCCGTCTCCAGGCTCATCGGAGCGCCTCCCGGATACGTGGGCTATGAGGAAGGCGGACAGCTGACAGAGGCCGTCCGGAGAAAGCCGTACTCCGTGGTGCTCTTTGACGAGGTTGAGAAGGCGCATCCCGATGTGTTTAACGTGCTTCTACAGGTACTGGACGACGGACGGATCACGGATTCCCAGGGAAGGACCGTGGACTTTAAGAATACCATTCTGATCATGACGTCCAACATCGGTTCCGCCTATCTGCTGGAGGGGATCGAGCCGGACGGCTCCATCCGCCAGGACTGCCAGGACCGGGTGATGGAGCAGCTGCGGGCCAGCTTCCGTCCGGAATTTCTGAACCGGTTGGATGAGATTATTCTGTTTAAGCCATTGACAAAAGAGAACATCGGGGCTATTGTAGACCTGATGGTGAAAGACCTGAACCGCAGGCTGGCTTCCCAGGAGATTACCCTGGAGCTTACGCCGGCAGCCAAGGACTATGTGGCGGAGGGAGGATACGATCCGGTATACGGAGCCCGTCCTCTCAAGAGGTTCCTGCAGAAGAATGTGGAGACTCTGGCCGCGCGCCTGATTCTCTCCGGAGAAGCCGGGATGTACGATACCATCGTCCTGGACGCGGAGAATGGAAAATTAGAGGCCAAAGTAAGGAAAACTCCCAACGCGGAGTAATCCAGAAGGAGGAAGAAAGATGCCTTTGCCGGAAGACCCGATCATCCTGCTCAGTTTTGTGAATACACAGCTGAGAGATTTTTATCCCACGCTGGACGCGTTTTGCAGCGCGGCGAACGTATCCAGAGATAAAATAGAGCAGAAGCTGATAAACGTAGGCTACGAGTACAGTCCCAAGCAGAACGCCTTTGTCTGAGAGGGGAAGAGCGGCGCTGTACGCTTTGGAAAAAGGGGAGTAATCCTTGACAAACGCCTGGGAAGTCTTTATACTGTAACAAAACGCTGAAAAGAACAAGTAGAAGCCGGCGGAAGGGACAGAAAGCAACCGGGTGATGAGAGGGGCGCATGGAAACCGGCTTTGAATACCTCTTGGAGTTCCGCACCGAACAGGATTTTTCCCAAGTAGGCTGCGGCGGGCAGGCATCCGTTATTGTGCCGGGGTATACAGGTACTCCGTGAGGCAGGCAGTGCGAGCTGTCTGTGAAGTAAGGTGGTAACACGGGATTTTCTCCCGTCCTTATGTGAAAGTAAGGACGGGAGTTTTTTTGTACGGACCAGACTTCTGTCCTTGAGAAAAAGACAGGAATGAAAAGGAGAAAGAGACATGCAGATTTACGAAGAACTGGTAGCCAGAGGGCTGATCGCCCAGGTCACCGACGAAAAAGAGATCCGGGAACTGATTAACCATGGAAAAGCGACGTTCTACATCGGCTTTGATCCTACCGCGGACAGCCTCCATGTGGGACACTTCATGGCTCTGTGCCTGATGAAGCGTCTGCAGATGGCGGGAAACAAGCCCATCGCCCTTCTGGGAGGCGGCACCGGCATGATCGGGGATCCCTCCGGACGGACGGACATGCGCAAGATGATGACCGTGGAGACGATTCAGCACAATTGCGACTGCTTCAAGAAGCAGATGAGCCGCTTTATTGATTTCTCCGATGGGAAAGCCCTCATGGTCAACAACGCGGAGTGGCTTATGGATCTGAACTATATTGAGCTGCTGCGGGAGGTAGGGCCGCATTTTTCCGTGAACCGGATGCTGACGGCAGAGTGCTACAAGCAGCGGATGGAGCGGGGACTGAGCTTCCTGGAGTTCAACTACATGATCATGCAGAGCTATGACTTCTACAGACTGTTTCAGGACTACGGCTGCAATATGCAGTTCGGCGGGGACGACCAGTGGAGCAATATGCTGGGCGGCACAGAGCTGATCCGGCGGAAGCTGGGAAAAGACGCTTACGCCATGACCATCACCCTGCTTCTGAACTCCGAGGGCAAGAAGATGGGTAAGACCCAGAGCGGAGCCGTGTGGCTGGATCCGGACAAGACGTCTCCCTTTGACTTTTACCAGTACTGGAGAAACGTGGCGGACGCGGACGTTCTGAAATGTCTGCGGATGCTTACCTTCCTTCCTCTGGAGCAGATTGACGAGATGGACCACTGGGAAGGCAGCCAGTTAAATAAGGCCAAGGAGATTCTGGCTTACGAGCTTACCAGCCTGGTACATGGAGAAGAGGAGGCGGAAAAAGCGCAGAAAGCGGCCAGAGAGCTGTTTACCGGAGGAAGCGCCGCCAACATGCCGGAGGCGAAGCTTTCTCAGGAGGATCTGGAAGAAGACGCGATCGACCTGATTTCCCTTCTTCAGAAGTCCGGCCTCGTATCCTCCCGTTCCGAAGGACGCCGGGCCATCGAGCAGGGCGGCGTATCGGTAGACGGAGAAAAGGTGACAGATCTGAAGGCTGTGATTACCAGGGAACAGCTGACGGGAGAGGGAGTTGTGATTAAGAGAGGAAAGAAGAATTTCCGCAGAGTTTCGATGGAATAAAGAAAGCGGCCCGGCGTCCTGACAGAAGACGCCGGGCTGTCCTTTTTTTACAATCCCGGCCGCAGGCCGGTGGATTCTCTGTAAATAGGTTCTGTGCCTACATGAGCGATGCGGTAGGGCAAATCCGGATTCTTAATGCGGGCGATCAGCATTTCGGCCGCGCAGGCTCCAAGTTCTGTGCTGTGAGAATCAATGGTAGTCAGCAGAGGATCGCACATAGAGGACTGAGGGGAATTGTCAAATCCAATCAGCATGACGTCGGAAGGTACAGAAAAATTTAATTGCTTGAGCTGGGCCATAACCTGAATGGCCAAACAGTCGTTGGTACAGACAAACAGATCCGGAAGACGTTCCATACGCTTGAGCTGAGACAACAATCGGTCGGAGTTAAAGTAGGTATCTTCGTTCTGAGAGATAATACACATTTCTTTTTTATAAGTAAGATTGCACTTCTGCAATGCCAGATGAAATCCCAACCAACGTTCATAAAAACTTAGACAGTGCATGTAGGGGCCTATGAAGCCCACATGGGACAGATGATATCTGTTTATTATGGATTCCGTTAATGAGGACAGATGATACTGATTCTCCATCAGCAGAATATCCGCTTTTAAATTTTCCTGAATGGCTTCCGCGTAGGCGTCAAAAAACAGCAAAGGCTTTTTTAAGGAGCAAAGCATTTCAGTATAGCTTCGGTCGAAAATCTCGGCACAGAAGATCGCCGCAATGTTTTCCAGGTTCAAAGCGTCTGGAAGAGTCAGCCGAAAAAGGTTTTCTTTGCTGACCGGGTAAAGAGAAAGCGTAAAACCGCTGCTGCTCACAATTTGTCCCAGGATTGGAAGCATGGAAAAACAAATGTGCTGATTATCAATATCCTTCGCAAACAAAAAGGCAATGCTTTTTGGCGAGGATTCCACAGAAGGCGGTTCGGAAGCTGCCGGCTGTTCCTCCGGAGCGGGTTTCAGCAGGGAAAAATATTTGTAATTCATCTCTGCGGCCTTCTGAAGAACACGTTCTCGTGTCGCGGGAGCTACAGAACCGCTGTTGTTTAATACTTTTGAAACGGTAGTGCGGGAAAGGTTCAAGGCGTCCGCGATGTTTTGAATTAATACTTTTGCCATATTGATTTCCTCTGATTTTACATTTGTTTCATTTTAACATAAAGAATATAAAATTGCAACACGGAACGCAAAGCTTACATATGTTCAATATACGAATGTTTAAATGGCGAAACACTGTAAAAATGCAACAAAAAGGACAAAAAAAGTTTATTTATGTATACAAAGTGTAAAATAACGGATTGACTAATGGAAGAAAAAGGGGTATAACATATTTAACATATAGGAGATCGCGATTGAACAAATGTTAAAAAGGAGGAGAAGAAATGGTAAAAGCAAAAACGGAAGAGCGATACTTCCGAAAATTCTCCAGGTATTTTAAAAAGAACTGGCAGCTGTATGTGCTTTTTCTACTTCCTGGACTGCTGCTGACACTTATCTTTAAGTATCTTCCAATGTTCGGCATCATCATCGCCTTTGAAGAGTACAGTCCGTTTCAGGGATATTTTGGAAGCGAATGGATTGGCCTGTATAACTTTGAACGGTTATTTTCTTCCACGGAATTTGGAAGGCTGTTGGTAAATACTCTGAAGTTAAGCGGCTACAACCTGATCTGGAGCTTTTTCCCGCCGATTATTTTAGCGCTGCTCCTGAACCGGGTGAGAAGAACAGGGCTGCGGAAAAAGGCTCAGCTGATTCTGTATCTGCCCTACTTCATTTCCATTATCGTACTTGCCGGTATGATCCGTCTTTTCTTCTCGCCGGTAGGACCGATCAATGCGATTCTCGGAACCAGTACCGACTTTATGGCGGAGCCGGGATGGTTTAGAACCCTGTATATCGGAAGCGGTATCTGGCAGTGCGCCGGATGGTCTTCTATTATTTATACGGCTACGCTGTCAGGCGTCAGTCAGGAACTGATCGACGCGGCAAAGATTGACGGGGCAACGGTGCTCCAGCAGATCTGGAATGTGGAACTGCCGGCGTTAAAACCGGTAATCGTAATACAGTTTATCCTCTCTGCCGGAAACATTATGAGCATCGGATTTGAAAAGGTATTTGCGATGCAGACGGATCTGAACAAGGTGGTAAGTGATATTATCCCGACTTATGTATACCGTCTCGGTCTTCAGATGGGAGATTACGGCTATTCCACAGCGGTAGGATTGTTTAATTCTGTTGTCAACTTGATTTTACTGGTTGCGGTGAACTATATCGTATCAAAGCTGAACGAAGGCGAAGGATTATAAAGGGGGCAGAAGGATGAAAAAGCATGTGAAAAAAGGGATTACGCAGGACAGAATCATTATCTGGACAGGAAATGCGATACTGATTGTGTTTTTGGCGTTGATTCTGGTTCCGGTTGTGTATATTCTGCTCTGTTCCATCATGGATCCTTCTGTGAGAAGCAGCGTCGGCGTTTCTCTGGACGTGAAGGACTGGACGCTGGAGGGGTATCGAAGGGTATTTCAGGACGACAACATCTGGAGAGGGTTTCGGAATTCGTTCATTTATTCCATCTCCTTTACTGCGATTTCTGTGTTTGTAACACTTTTGGCAGCCTATCCAATGTCCAGAGAAGATTTCATGGGAAGAAAGTTTTTCAATGCAATCTTTATTTTTACAATGTTCTTTGGCGGAGGCCTGATGCCCACTTATCTTGTGATGGATCAGCTCAATCTGGTGAATACCGATTGGGCAGTGCTCCTTCCGGGCGCTTTAAATGTCTGGAATATGATCTTGGCCAGATCCTATTACAAAACGGTTCCGGGAGAATTGAGAGAAGCGGCGGCAGTGGATGGAGCTACGGATCTGCAGTACTTCTTTAAGGTGCTGATTCCGGTATGTAAGCCGATTATCGCGGTGCTGTGCCTGTATCAGTTTGTAGCGCAGTGGAATTCTTACTTTGACGCCATGATTTATTTGGACGATCTGGAAATGCAGCCGCTGCAGCTTGTAATTCGAGCGATCCTTGTTCAGAACCAGATCAATCCGAATCTTGTGGCGAACATGGAGAAACTGGCGGAAACGGCTAAGCTTGCGGATCTTCTCAAGTATTCGACGATTGTGATTTCCAGCGTGCCTTTGCTGTTGATGTATCCGTTCTTCTCGAAATATTTTGAAAAAGGTATGATGATCGGATCGGTTAAAGGATAAATTTGTGCGTCAGCACGGATGAAAATAAAAAAAGGAGGATTTTTACCATGTTAAAGAAAAAAATCATGAGCACAATTTGTGCGGCTGCCGTAATCGCGGGGAGCTTTGCAACTTTTGCATCGGCGGAGGAAATTACGTTTCCGCTGGAAGAAAGCTACAGCTTTTCCATCATGACCCGCGCGGAGGTAGACTCTGAACAGGATTTCAGTAAAAAGGCGCTGGTTCAGAGAATGGAAGAGAAAACCAATGTAGTAGTGGACTACCAGACGGTTCCGTCGGATCAGTTTGACGACAAATATAAGCTGGCGCTTTCGAAAAAGGATATGCCGGATGTCGTTACCAAAATGTATATTAAGCCATACGATATTCTGGGATATGCGAAAAAAGGAATTTTTATTCCCATTGAGGACTACATTGAAGAGTATATGCCGAATCTGAATGCGGTGCTGGATCAGAGACCGGAGGTGCGCGCGGCAATCACCTCGGCAGACGGACATGTTTACACGCTGCCGTTTATTAATGAATGGTCAACGGACAGCAAAGAGAACATCAACGTAATCGGGGCGATTCCGTATATTAACGTGTCCTGGCTGGAAGAACTGGGGCTTGAAATGCCGACGACCACCGATGAATTAAAAACGGTTCTGGAGGCTTTCGCAAGCGATATTCAGGTGGAAAACGGAGAGGTCATTCCCATGTCCTTCCGGATCAATCAGGTAAACCAGGACCCCGGTATCACAATGGGATCGTTTGGCTGCGGCGATAATATGGATCATTATATGGTAACCAATGAGAAAGAGGTGTATTATACTCTTGTACAGGACGATGCCCGCGAAGCGCTGGAATGGATGCATGAGCTGTATGCGGAAGGATTGATTGATCCGGAAATCTTCTCTCAGGATGGTTCTTCCTATGCCGCGAAAGTTGCCTCCGGACGTGTGGGACTGTTTTATGACTGGGCGGTAGGACTGGCCGGCGATTATACAGACGAGTACGCCGCGCTTCCTGCTCTGGCCGGACCGGATGGAACGGTAAATACTCCCCGCCAGAATTACTACAGCTTTGATATGGGAGTTACCGCTGTGACGGCAGCATGCGAAAGACCGGATCTTGTATGCGCTTATCTTGATCAATACTATGAGCCCTCCATGTCAATCCAGAATTGTTATGGAACCTACGATGACGAAAATTATACGAACACCTTTACCATGGAAGACGGCATGCTGAAGTGGACGGAAGAAGGCGCGGACGCTACCGTAAGAAACAACCAGAATCTGTATGATGTATTTGCGGTTCTCGCGGATTATTATGGAGTGTATGTGGATCATATGATGGAAGCGGATCAGGTTCGCTTTGATATGATCAGCTCGACCTATTCACCGACCATCACCAGCGATTATAATTATCCGGCTGCCTTTATGGAAGAAGAAGATATTACCAGAATCGCGGAGATTGAGACGGACCTGAAGACATACGCAGAACAAGTAAAGGCTGAGATCGTGAAGGATGGCATCACCGATGAAGCATGGGACGCTTACCTTGAAAAAATGGAGGAAATGGGACTTTCAGAGCTGATTGAACTGAAACAGAAAGGGTTCGATATGTTCTATGAATTAACCAATTATTAATCCGAAAGGCGAGATTGGCTGAGAAACAAGAAAAGGCTGCCGTATCGGCAGCCTTTTTGAAAAGAAGGAGGATGAAAATGGATTTATTTTATTCCCCGGAATACGCGAAAACCGGCGACGTAATTCCCTATTATAATGAAGAGACGAAACGGTTTGAGGGATATTATCTGAAAAACTGGAATCCGGACGCTCCGAAAGATCTGGTGGTATACGGATGGCATCGTATTGTTTCAGAGGATAATCGGAGATTTGAGGAAACGCCCACAAACATTCATGGAGGAACCGGCTCCGTGTTGAAGGTAAACGGACTGTATCATATGTTTTACTGTACCTTTGAACAAAACCCGCAGGTTCAGTGGGCGAGACACGCCACCAGTACCGATCTGGTGCATTGGACGGATCTTCCGGAAGAAAAATTTACCGCGGACGGCGAAATTTACCGCAAATCAGACTGGCGGGATCCTTTTGTATTCTGGAATGAAGAGGAGAAAAAATGGTGGATGCTTCTTGCGGCAAGAGAAAATGCTACAACAGAACGGAATGGATGCGTGGCTCTGTGCGTATCCGACGATCTTTCCCATTGGGAATACAGACGTCCTCTCTATGCGCCGCGGACCCATCAGGGCGCCTATGAGTGCCCGGATTTCTTTAAAATGGGGGACTGGTATTATCTGGTTTATTCCAGCTACACAGACGGATTCAGCACGTATTACCGCATGAGCCGCTCGCCCCAGGGTCCTTGGATGAAACCCAGGACGGATACGTTTGACGGAAGAGCCTTTTACGCGGCGAAAACAGGAACAGACGGAAAGGACCGCTTCATTTATGGGTGGAATCCGACGCGCGGAGAAAACGGATGGGGCTTTGATCCGGGCGAGGACTTTGGAAAAGATTATAAGACCTGGAACTGGGGCGGCTCCATTGTAGTGCATAAAATTTTGCAGCATGCGGACGGAACGCTGGGAGTATGCCCGGTGGACAGTGTGGCAAAGGCTTTTATAGAAAGGGAGGAGGCGCAGATAAAAGGGTTATCCGGTACCTGGGAGGAAGGAAACGGCAATGCTTTCTGCCGTTCACAGGATGGTTATTCCGCGGCTCTTGCACAGAAAATCCCGAAGCAATGCTGTATCCGCGCTACGCTGAAATATACCGGGAAGCCTTCCCGGTTTGGTCTGGCGCTTCAGGTAGATGAGAACTTTGATTTTGGTTATTATTTAATGTTCGAACCGGACTTTAACAGGATTGAATTCCGCTCCGGTCTTAGAATGTATGAACAGGGAGGGCAGATGTTCCCCTACGCGGTGGAGATGGAACGTCCTTTGCTGCTGGAACCGGAGAAAGAGTATCAGCTTGAACTGTATCTGCAGGATTCGCTTGCGGTGCTGTATGTGAACCGGGATGTGGCTTTCGGATTTCGGATGTACAATTATAAGGAACGAAATCTTGGATTTTTTGTATGCGACGGCAATCTGGAAGTGAAAGACGCGGCGATTCTGCTGGAGCGGGAGACGAAGTAAACCCATAGCTTTTGGAGGAAAAATGAACAGTCAGACATTACGGGAAGCCCGCAAGTATGAGGAAGCTTCTGAAACGGCGATTACAGAAACGGAACGGCCGCAGTTCCATTTATCCGTGCGAACCGGGTGGATGAACGATCCCAACGGCTTCTCCTTTTATGGCGGGAAATATCATTTGTTTTATCAATATTATCCTTATGATACGGTTTGGGGCCCCATGCACTGGGGACATGCGGTAAGCGAAGACCTTCTGCACTGGGAATACCTTCCCGCGGCGCTGGCTCCGGACCGTCTTTACGACAGAGACGGGTGTTTTTCCGGAAGCGCTCTTACGCTTCCGGACGGAAGGCATCTTCTGATGTATACCGGCGTATCAAGGGAAAATTTAAAGGATGGCGGAAGCTGCGACGTCCAGACCCAGTGCCTTGCGGTGGGAGACGGAATCGACTACGAGAAATATGAAAAGAATCCGGTACTGGATTCCTCGGATCTTCCGGAAGGGGGCAGCAGAACGGATTTCCGGGATCCGAAAATATGGAAAAAAACAGACGGCTCCTATTGCTGCATTGTCGGAAATCGGCCGGCCGACGGAAGCGGGCAGATCCTTCTGTTTACCAGTGCCAACGGATTTGACTGGACATTTAAAAAGGTATTTGCAGAAAACCGCAACCGGTATGGAAAAATGTGGGAATGCCCGGACTTCTTTGAACTGGATGGGAAAGCGGTGCTGCTTACCAGCCCACAGGATATGCTTCCTCAGGGATTCGAATATCATAACGGAAACGGAACGTTATGTCTGATCGGCGAGTATGACGAGGAGACAGATACCTTCACGGAGCAGCGAAACCAGGCGGTGGATTACGGAATCGATTTTTACGCGCCTCAGACAGTCCTCGCGGAAGACGGACGCAGGATCATGATCGGCTGGATGCAGAACTGGGATACCATCAGCTTCCGGCGGCAGGAATATAAGTGGTTCGGACAGATGAGCATTCCAAGAGAGCTCACTGTCCGGAACGGCAGACTTTATCAAAGGCCGATCCGGGAACTGGATGCCCTGCGGCAGAATAAAGTGGAATACCATGATGTTGTGGTATCCGATGTTCTGACGCTTCCGGGAATCGAAGGCAGGCGCGTGGACATGGAACTGGTAATCCGCCCGGAGAATCCGGACATGTATTACCGAAAGTTCGCTGTACGCTTCGCTCAGAATGAGAAATACTACACCTCGCTGAGCTTCCGCCCGGCAGAATCTGTTTTAAAGATTGACCGCAAGTTTTCCGGTTCCAGAAGAGCGATCATTCATCAAAGACGGTGCCTGGTAAGGGGAAACCCTGCGGAACTGAAGCTGCGCATGATTCTGGATCGTTTTAGCGTGGAAGTGTTTCTCCATGACGGGGAACAGGTTATGACCGCCGTCCTGTACACCGAACAGGAGGCGGATGGAATTTCCTTTTTCGCGGACGGAGGAGCCAGAATCGATGTTGTAAAATATGATCTGAGATAGAGAACAGGAAGGGAACGCCGTCTTAGATGGATTCTGTTCCCGACTGGAAAGAGACAATCCCGTAATGCAGGGGTTGTCTTTTTTTTGAACAAAAACAATTTTTCAACCGGGCCGGAACCGGTCTTGCGAACGGACGGCGTTTGTGAGACAATAGGAGCACAGTCGACTTGATTTTGTTTGGAAACAGGAGCGGGACATGGATTTATTTGAATATGCAAGAAGCAAAAATATGGAGCAGGAGGCTCCTCTGGCCTCCCGCATACGCCCCAGGACGCTGGATGAAGTGGTGGGGCAGCAGCACATCATCGGGAAGGATAAGCTTTTGTACCGGGCGATCCTGGCGGATAAGCTCAGCTCCCTGATTTTTTACGGCCCGCCGGGCACCGGAAAAACCACTCTGGCCAAGGTGATCGCCAATACCACCAGCGCCGCTTTCACCCAGATCAACGCCACCGTGGCGGGAAAGAAAGATATGGAGGAAGTGGTGAAGGCGGCCAAGGACCG